>NZ_JBHWGV010000076.1:20740-46788 GCF_042732955.1 Kitasatospora sp. NPDC059747
GTGCCCGGGCGCGCCCCCGGGCCCGAGGGCGGTGGCCCCGGCGCGGTGGACCGCGGGCGGGGGGGAACGGCCGAGGGGGGGCCCCGGCCGCCCCCGCGCTTCACGGGCGCCGAGCCCGGCCGGCAGCTCCGCTACCGGCGGGTGTGCGCCCGCCTGCGGGACCGACTGCCGTCCCCCGGGCGGCTGCTGGTCGTCGTCCCGGAGGGCGACGAGACGGCCCGCCGGGCCGCCGGGCAGCTCGTCGCGGAGGCCGCGGGCGATCCCGTGCTGCGGGCGGTGGACGTGTCGGTCTCCCGACCGCTGATGCCGGACCACGACGGCGAGTCCGGCGCCGTGGTCGTGCTCAGCGCGGGCGACTGGACCGCGGGGGAGCTCGCCGACGTCGCCGGGGCGTGCGCGGACGCCGGCCACGAGGTCGTCGGCGTCGTCGTCGCGGAGCCGGTCCTGGCCCGACCGGGGCGCTCCGCCGACCGCCACCCGGAGGGTGCCGTGCCGGTGCTCGCCGTCGGCGACGACGCGAGAAGGGGCCCGGAGTGACGACGAGTACGACGCCGGAGCCGTCGGCCCCCGCCCCGCTGCTGGATCTGCAGTCGCTGGTGGTCGCGGTGCGCAGGCGCCGCCGGCTGTGGTGCGTCATGGCGCTGCTCGGGCTGCTGGCCGGTGCGGCGGTGGCCGTCCTGCGGCCGCCCGCGCCGAGCGCGACGGTCAAGGTGCTGGTCGCCCACCAGGCGGACCAGCCGAACGACCCCGGGACGCTGATCCGCACCGACGCCGCGCTGCTCCAGACCACGGGCATCGCGGGCAAGGCCCTGCAAGCCCTCGGATCCGCGGCGAAGCCCGAGGACTTCATGCGGGACTACGCGGGCGCCGGCCTGACCAACAACCTCCTGCAGATCAACGTGACGGGCACGAGCGACGCGGAGGCGGTGGCCCGGGCCAAGGCGCTGGCCGACACGTTCGTCGCGGACCACGTCCGGCGGATCCAGGAGGCCGCGGACGCCGAGGCCAAGGCCTACCTCGACCAGCGCGACCGGCTGCGCGAGGAACTCGCCCAGGTCAACAAGTCGATCGGGGAGGCCTCGCAGCAGAACGACCCGAAGACGGCGGCGAGCCGGGAGTCGCTCGACACCAGCCGGTCCGAACTCATGTCGCGGATCGCCGACTTCAGTCAGCGCGCCGCGGAGGCGGGCGTGGGCACGCCCCGGCTCGTCGCCGGCACGCAGATCGTGGACGCCCCGCGCGCGGTGCGGCAGTCGCTGCCCAAGACCGCCGCCACCGACGCCGCGCTCGGGCTCGTCCTCGGACTCGTCCTCGGGCTCGCGGTGGCCGCCGTCGGCGCGGTGGTGGCGGACCGCCCGGTGCTGCGCCGGGAGATCGCGGCGAACCTCGGTGCCTCGGTCATCGCGGAGCTGCGCGGCGTGCCCCGCAGGTCCGCCGGGCGGTGGCAGCGCCGGCGGACCAGGGCGGCCAGGACCCGGCTCACCGCGACCCTGGCCCGCAGCGTGCGCGCCTCGGCGGACGCCGTGTCGCTGCTGGAACTCGGCTGCGCGCGCACCACGAGCGTGATCGCCCTGGACCTCGCCGGCGAACTGGCGTCGGAGGAGGAGGGGCCGGTGGTCGTCGTCGACGGGCTGCCCGGCCCGCAGCTCGCCAAGCGCCGCGCCAGGCCGGGGGATCCGACCGTCGTCGTCGGCGAGCGCGCCGGGGCCGTGCCGCCCGAGGAGCGCCGGCTCGGCGTCGGCTCGGTGGCGCCCGGCACGGCGTGGACCGACCTCCGGCACCTCGGCACCCGGACGGTGCTCGTCGTGCGGGCCGGGCACGGCAGCGCCGCCTGGCTGCACACCGTGGCCCGGCAGCTCGCGGACCAGGGCATCCCGGTGATCGGGGTGGTGCTGATCGACCCCGATCCGCGGGACCGGACCGACGGCACCCTCTGGGACGGGCCGCACGCCGCGCCGCGCGGCCGGCGCGCCCGCCCGCCCCGGCGCGACGGGACCGGCCGCCGGCGCACGGAACGACAACCGACGAGGACCGCACCGGTCCCGGACAACGACCAGGAGGCGGGCTAGACATGTGCGGCATCGCGGGAACGTACCGGTGGCCGGACGGGAAGGCCGTGACCGACCTGCTCACCGACACCCTCGCCCACCGGGGCCCGGACGGGGCCGGCCGCTACGGCCACCCGGTCGGCGACGGCGACGTGCAGCTCGGGCACCGCCGGCTGGCCATCGTCGACCTCTCCGAGACCGGCGCCCAGCCGATGGTCTCGGACGGCCTCGTCCTGACGTACAACGGCGAGCTGTACAACGCGCCCGAGCTGCGCGCCGAACTGGCCGCCGCCGGCGTGCGCTTCCGCGGGACCTCCGACACGGAGGTGCTGCTGGAGGCCTGGCGGCGCTGGGGCACCGACTGCCTGCCCCGGCTGCGCGGCATGTTCGCGTTCGGGATCTTCGACGAGCGGACCGGCGAGCTGGTTCTCGTCCGCGACCAGCTCGGCATCAAGCCGCTGTTCCTGGTCCGGCGCGGCGGGGGCCTGGTGTTCGCCTCCGAGCTCAAGGCGCTGGCCGCCGCCACCGGCGGGTCGCTGGAGGTGGACCACGCGGCGCTGGTGGCCTCCCTGCTCTACTACTGGGTGCCGGACTCGCGGTGCGCCTTCCGCGAGGCCGAGAAGCTGCCGCCGGGCAGCTGGCTCCGGTGCAGGCCCGACGGCCGGGTGGAGCGCGGCCGGTACTGGAACCTGCGGGACGTCGCCGCCGAGGGCCGGGAGCGGGCCCTGGCCGGTGAACGGCCCGACCTCGCCGCCATCGTCGAGGAGTCGACCCGGCGTCACCTGCTCTCCGACGTGCCGGTGGCGACCTTCCTCTCCGGCGGGCTGGACTCCAGCTACCTGACCGCGCTGGCCGCCCGCGACCGGCCCGGCATCTCCGCCTACACGATCGGCTTCCGCGCCGAGGACGCCAGGTTCGAGGCCATGCCCGACGACCTCCGCTACGCCCGGCAGGTGGCCGGGCGGTTCGGCGTCGACCTGCACGAGATCGAGATCGCCCCGGACGTGCTCGACCTGCTGCCGAGGATGACGTACCACCTGGACGAGCCGATCGGCGACCCGGCCGCGATCAACACCTACCTGATCTGCTCGGCCGCCCGGGAGGCCGGGGTCAAGGTGATGCTCTCGGGGATGGGCGCCGACGAGCTGTTCGCCGGCTACCGCAAACACCTGGCCAACCGGCTCGCGCTGCGCTACCAGCGCGTCCCGCGGCCCCTGCGGCGCGGCCTGTCCGCGGCCGTGGACCGGCTGCCGGTCGCCACGGCCACCCGGGGGTTCCGCTCGGTGCGGTTCGCGAAGCGGTTCCTCTCCTTCGCCGACCTGCCGGAGGAGACGGCGTTCCGGCGCAGCTACACGATGTACGACCGGGCCGAACTGCTCGCCCTGGTCGACCCGGACCTGGCCGGGACGGTCGACGACGTGCTGACCGAGCACGCGGACGTCTACGGGGACAACGACCTCGACGACTTCGTCAACCGCATGTGCCTGGGGGACGCGCGGATGTTCCTGCCGGGCCTGAACCTCGCCTACACGGACCGGTCGAGCATGGCCGCGTCCACCGAGGTGCGGGTGCCGTACGTGGACGTCGAGGTGGTGCGGGCGGCGTTCGCGGTGCCCGGTGACCGCAAGATCGTCGGACGGCAGGGCAAGGCCGTGCTCAAGGAGGCGGCCACCTCCGTCCTGCCCCGGGAGATCGTGTACCGGCCCAAGGGCCTGTTCAGCGCGCCGCTGCGGGCCTGGATGAGCCGGGACCTGGCGCCGCTGGTGCGCGAGGTGGTGAACGACGGCGTGCTCGTCCGGTCGGGGTTCCTGCGCCGGGACGCGCTGGCGCGGCTCGTCGCCGCGGACGCCGCCGGGCAGCAGGACTACTCCAAGCACCTGTGGCACGTGCTGACCCTCGAGTACTGGTACCGCGGCGCGACCTCCGGCTGAGGCCGCGGCCGGAATATGACGACGTGACGACGTGACGACATGGGAACAAGGGGACTTCGGGTGAAACAGGTCGTGCAGAACTACAAGAGCGGCGAACTGTCGGTGCTCGACGTGCCGGTGCCGGGCTGCAAGCCGGGCGGGGTGCTGGTCCGCAGCGCCTTCTCGCTGATCTCCACCGGCACCGAGCTCATGAAGGTCTCCGAGGCCGGGATGTCGATGCTGGGCAAGGCCCGCTCCCGGCCGGACCAGGTGGCCAAGGTCATGCAGAGCGTGGCCACCAACGGACTGCCCGCCACCTACCGCAAGGTGATGGGCAAGCTGGACTCCTACACGCCGCTGGGCTACTCGCTGTGCGGGGTGGTCGAGCAGGTCGGCGCCGGGGTCGACGACGTGAAGGCCGGCGACCTGGTGGCCTGCGCCGGCAACGAGCACGCGCTGCACGCCGAGCTGAACTGGGTGCCGAAGAACCTCTACGTCCCGGTGCCGGACGGCCTCGCGCCGCGGCACGCGGCCTTCGGCACCGTCGGGTCGATCGCGCTGCAGGGCGTGCGCCAGGGCGAGCCGCAGCTCGGCGAGGTGGCGCTGGTCATCGGCCTCGGGCTGATCGGGCAGCTGGTGGTGCAGCTGCTCACCGCCGCGGGGGTGCGCGTCGTCGGGGCCGACCCCGACCCGGCGCGCTGCGAACTCGCCGCGCGCCTGGGCGCCGTGGCCTGCGGCGATCCCGCCTCCGCGGCCGTGGCGGGCGCCGTCGCCGAGCTGACCGGCGGTCACGGCGTGGACCAGGTGTACCTGGCGGCCGGCGGCGGCAGCAACCAGCCCGTCGAGCTGGCCGCCGCGCTGGCCAGGGACCGGGGCCGGGTCGTCGACATCGGCAAGTGCCGCCTGGACCTGCCCTGGAACGCGTACTACGAGAAGGAGCTCGACGTCCGGTTCTCCCGCTCGTACGGCCCCGGGCGCTACGACCCGGAGTACGAGCTGGAGGGGCGGGACTACCCGATCGGCTACGTGCGCTGGACCGAGCGCCGCAACCTCGCGTGCTTCCTCGACCTCGTCTCCCGGGGCCGCGTCGACGTGGAGCCGCTGATCTCCCACATCGCCGACTTCGGCGACGCCGTCGAGACGTACCGGCGCCTGAAAGACGGCGAGTTGAAGGCCGTGGCCGTGCTCTTCCGGTACCCCGGGCCCGAGGGGGAGGGAACGGCGGAGGCCCCGGTGGTGGCGGTGCCGGAGGTGCGCGTCGAGACCAGGGCACCCGCGCCGTCCCGTCCCGTCAACACGCCGGTGCGGCTGGCGTTCGTCGGCGCGGGGAACTACGCGACGTCGATGCTGCTGCCCCACCTGGCCGGGCGCGACGGCGTCGCGCTGTCCACGGTCGTCACCACGACGGCGCTCTCGGCGGCCAACGCGCAGCGGAAGTTCGGCTTCGCCCGGGCGACCACCGATCTGGACGGCGTACTCGGGGACCCGTCCATCGACGCCGTGTTCGTGGTCACCCGGCACAGCTCGCACGCCGAACTGACCCGGCGGGCGCTGCTGGCCGGCAAGGCGGTGTTCGTGGAGAAGCCGCTGGCCCTCACCGAGGACGACCTGGCGGGCGTGCTCGCGGCCGTGACGGAGTCCGGCAACGACCGGCTGCAGGTGGGCTTCAACCGCCGCTTCTCGCCGCTGCTGCGCGAGGCCAAGGCCCGGTTCGGCGCGCGGAGCGGCCCGGCGAGCCTGCGCTACCTGGTCAACGCGGGCCGCCTGCAGCACGGCAGCTGGTACCTCCAGCAGGGCACCGAGGGCTCCCGGTTCGCCGGCGAGGGCGGGCACTTCATCGACACGGCGAGCTGGCTGCTGGAGGCCGACCCGGTCTCGGTGTACGCGGTCGCCTCGGCCGGCAACGAGGACCTCCAGGTCGTGCTGCGCTACCCGGACGGCTCCACGGCCACCATCAGCTACGTCACCACCGGCGCGTCCGGCTTCCCCAAGGAGACACTTGACCTCGTCGCGGACGGCAAGGTGCTGAAGCTCGACGACTTCGTCCGCGCCTCGGTGTACGGGGGCAAGCGGTGGGTCAGTTCGCGGCTGCCGAAGGCCAGGGACAAGGGCCAGTCCAACGAGCTGGCCGCGTTCGTCCGGGCGGTGCGGACCGGCGGGCCGATGCCGGTGCCGCTGGAGTCGCTGGTCGCCACCACGGCGGCCACCCTCGCGGTGCAGACCGGCCTGAGCGGCGGCGTGCCGGTGGCGCTGGAGCGGGCGCGATGACGATGAGCGCGGGCTGGTACCTGCGGCGGCTGTCCCGGATGGGGCCGCGGGAGGTCGGCGGCCGGGCGGGCGACGCGGCGCGCAGGCGGCGGTGGCGCTCGGAGCCGCCGCCCTGCCCGGCGGTCACCGGCGCCCGGTTCACCGCCGTCCTGCCCGCCGGGGCGATCGCCGCGGTGCCGGCGGAGGCCGCGAAGCGACTCGTCGCCGAGGCGGACCGGCTGATGGACGGGTACGCCGAGTTCTTCGGGGTGGACCGCGACGACCTGGCCGACCCGGACTGGTGGCGCGACCCGAAGACCGGGCGCCGGGCCCCGGCCGGCTACGCCTTCGACGTGCCCTACCGCGACGAGGACGCGGTCGGGGACATCAAGCAGATCTGGGAGCCGTCCCGGCACCAGTACCTGACCGTGCTCGCCGCCGCCTACGCCCTCACCGGGAACGAGCGCTACGCCGAGCGCGTGGCCGCGCACCTGCGGTCGTGGTGGGCGGCCAACCCGCCGCTGCGCGGCGTGCACTGGATCAGCGGCATCGAGCTGGGCATCCGGCTGCTGTCCTGGGTGTGGATCCGCCGGCTGCTCGACGGCTGGCCGGGCGCGGCCGGGCTGTTCGAGGGCAACCCGGTGGCGCTGGAGCAGATCTGGCACCACCAGCGCTGGCTGGCCGCCTTCCCCAGCCGGGGGTCCTCGGCCAACAACCACGTCATCGCCGAGGCCGCCGGGCAGTTCGCCGCGGCCTGCGCGTTCGGCTGGTTCCCGGCCTCGGAGCGCTGGCGGTCCGGCGCGCTGCGCTCGCTGGAGCGGCACCTGCGCGGCAACACCTTCCCGTCCGGCCTCAACCGCGAGCTGGCGACCGAGTACCACGGGCTCGTCCTGGAGCTGGGCCTCGCCGCGCTGGCCGAGGCGGACGCCGCCGCCGTGCCCGTCCCGGCGTCCGTCCGGCTGGTCCTGCTGCGGATGACCGACGCCCTCGCGGCCGTCGTGGACAACCGGCTGCGGCCGCCGCGCCAGGGCGACGCCGACGACGGGTACGGCCTGGTCCTGGACGGCCCCGGCACCGACCGCTGGGCCTCGCTGCTGGCCACCGGGGACGCCGTGTTCGGCCGGCTCGCCTGGTGGCCGGCGGTGACCGGCGGCGACGTGCGCACCCCGCTGCTGGCCGCGCTGGTCCGCCCGTACGGGAAGAGCGGAGCCGTCACCCGCCCGGCACGCCGGCCCGGCCACTTCGCCGACGCCGGTATGACCATCCTGCGCGGCCCGGGGGAGATCTGGTGCCGCTGCGACGGCGGCCCGCACGGCTTCCTGTCCATCGCCGCGCACGCCCACGCGGACGCGCTGTCCGTGGAGGTCCGGCACGACGGCGTGGAGGTACTCGCCGACCCCGGGACGTTCTGCTACCACGGACAGCCCGAGTGGCGGAGCTACTTCCGCTCGACCCTGGGCCACAACACCCTGGAGCTGGACGGCGGCGACCAGTCCGTCTCCGGCGGCCCGTTCCTGTGGACCCGGCACGCCCGCAGCCGCGTCCTGGCCGCGGACACCTTCAACGGGAGCGTGGCCCGCTGGAGCGCCGAACACGACGGCTACCAGGACTCGGTACACCGCCGCCGGGTGGAACTGACCGCCGCCACCCGGGAGCTGCGGGTGGTCGACGAGGTGCGCGGCCCGCGCCGGGCCGTGCGCCTGGCCTTCCACCTCGGCCCGGCGATCACTGCCGACCTGACGGGGCACCGGGCCCTGCTCACCTGGACCCGGGACGGCGAGGGCCGTTCCGCGGTGCTCGACCTGCCCGGACAGCTGTCCTGGCGGGCACACCGCGGCGAGACCGACCCGCCGCTGGGCTGGTACTCGGCCGGCTTCGGGCGAAAGGAGCCCGCGACCACGCTCGTCGGCACCGGATTCGCCGACGGCACCGAGGAGTTCACCACCGTGCTCGGATTCCGGGACTGAGGGGGGAGGGGTGGGGATCAAGAAGCGGCACTGGGGGGCGCCGGCGCTGGTCCTGTTGCTGGCGACCGGCTGCACGAGCGGCGGCTCGGACACCTCGCCGCAGCCGACCGCCACGCCCTCCGGCTCCGTGGCCGCGGCCCAGGTGTGCGCCCACCCCGGGGAAGGTCCGGCCGCCGCGCCCGCGGGCGCGGTGACGGTCGACCCCGCGGTGGTCGGCGACCTGACGGCGAAGACCAAGAGCAGCCCCCCGCACACCACGTTCTGGCTCCAGTCGGGGACGCACAAGCTCGAAGCGGACCGGTACGCCCAGGTCGTCCCGAAGGAGGGGGACACCTACCTCGGAGCACCGGGCGCGGTGCTCGACGGCGTGAAGACCAACCAGTACGCGTTCGGCGGCGACGCCGCGGGCGTCACGATCCGCTACCTGACCGTGCAGGGCTTCAACGCGCCGCAGAACGAGGGCGTGGTCAACCACGACTCGGCCGACGGGTGGGTCATCGAGCACGCGACGATCCGCGACAACTCCGGCGCCGGACTGATGGCCGGAGCCCACCAGCAGGTCCGCGCCAACTGCCTCCAGGACAACGGGCAGTACGGCATGAACGCGTACAAGTCCGGTGCCCCCGTCGGCGGCCTGGTGGTCGAGGGCAACGAGATCACGGGCAACGACACCGACCAGTGGGAGCAGCGCCAGCCGGGCTGCGGCTGCACCGGGGGCGTCAAGTTCTGGGCCGTCAACGGCGCCGACGTGCGCGGCAACTGGGTGCACGACAACCGCGGCCCCGGGCTGTGGGCGGACACCAACAACAACGACTTCCGCATCGAGGACAACGTCCTGGAGGCCAACGACGGTGCCGCGCTGATCTACGAGACCAGCTACAACGCCGTCATCCGCAACAACACGATCCGGCGCAACGACGTCGTCGAGGGCCGCCGCTCCGCCGACCGCGGCGACGACTTCCCGTACGCGACCGTCTACCTGTCCGAGTCCGGCGGCGAACCGCGGATCCCCGCCCGCACCGACAGGATCGAGATCTACGGGAACGTCCTGGAGGACAACTGGTCCGGGATCACCCTGTGGGAGAACGCCGACCGCTTCTGCAACAGCCCGGCCAACACCTCCTCCGGCGACTGCACGCTCCTGGCGAAGAACACCGCTCGCTGCGCCCAGCCGGCGATCGCCACCCCGCCGCTCCACGACGACTGCCGGTGGAAGACCCAGCGGGTCGACATCCACGGCAACCGCTTCGTGCTGCACCCTTCCGCCGTCGGCTGCACGGTCAAGTGCGGCCGCATGGCGGTGCTGGCCAACTACGGCACCTACCCGGACTGGTCGCCGTACAAGGGGCAGTCGGTCGCCGAGGCGATCACCGGTGGCCAGCAGAACCGCTGGCACGACAACGCCTACCTCGGACCGTGGAGCTTCGTCGCCCACGACCCGAGCCGCACGCTCGACTTCGGGCAGTGGCAGGGCGAGCCCTACCAGCAGGACACGGGCAGCACCTACCAGTCCCAGGCCGGTGGTTGAGGTGACCCGGGACCTCACGCACGACGGGTCGCAGGGCGGCCCGGCGACGCCCAGGGCCGTCGGCGCGGTCTGGGCGCTGCTGATCCTCAACACGCTCGGCTCCGCCGGCGCGCAGACCGTCATCCCGCTGCCGCGCTCCCTCATCCAGATGGTCACCATGGGCTCGCTGGTGTCCGCGTTCGCGCTGGCGCTCGTCCTCAATCTCCGGCTGCGGATCCGGCCCAGCGCCTACCTGTTCCTGCTGACCGTGCTGCTGGTGCTGAGCGTGATCTCCAGCGCGCACCTGGAGTCCGGTTTCGGCGCGCTGTTCCGCTGCTTCCGGCTGGCGCTCTTCGTCGGCACGCTGTGGCTGCTCAGCCGGTGGTGGGACGGCGGCGAGACGTTCGTCCGCCACCACATCCGGGCGTACTCCGCGGTGCTCGCCTCGGTGGCCGCCGGCCTGGTCGTCTCACCGGGCGCGGCGATGCCCGAGCTCTACGGCGGACGGCTGGTCGGCGCGCTGTGGCCGCTGACCCCGCCGCAGATCGGCCAGTACGCCGCGGTGATCATCGGGCTCACCGTGCTGCTCCTCCTGGGCGGGCGGACCACCAGGGGCAGCGCGGCGGCCGTCATCGTGCCCTCCTTCGTCCTGCTCGCGCTGACCCACACCCGGACGGCCACGCTCGGCCTGATCCTCGGGCTGGCGCTGGCGATCGGCTCGCTCGTCCTGACCAGCGCCGCCGCCCGCCGGTTCTTCACCCGGGCGGTGCTGTGCGCCGCCGTGGCCGCCGTGGCGCTCGGCTCCCTGCTCCAGGCGTGGTTCCTGCGCGGCCAGAGCCAGGAGAACTTCTCCAGCCTCACCGGCCGGGCCAAGGTCTGGGACGCCCTGCTCGCGGCGCCCCGGACGACGACGGAGCAGGTGTTCGGCGCCGGACTGGGCGACAAGTCCTTCGGCGGGCTGCCGATCGACAACAGCTGGCTGGCCGTCTACAACGAACAGGGCCTGGCGGGCGTCGCGATCGTGGCGGCGATCATCATCGTGCTGGGCGGCGTCGCGCTGCTGCGCCCGCCCTCCCTGGCGCGGGCCTGCGCGATCTTCCTGATCGGCTACTGCGCCATCGCCTCCTACACCGAGGCCGGGCTGGGCGACGCCTCGCCGTACCTGCTCCACCTGACCGTGGCCGCCGGGCTGCTGGCGGCACCTGCGCCGGCACTCGCAGCCCGCGTACCCCAACCAGCCGTCCAGAGATCGGAGGTGAGCTGATGCACGTCCTCGTGGTGCACAACCGCTACTCCTCGGCGCAGCCGAGCGGGGAGAACAAGGTCGTCGATCAGGAGGTGGGGCTGCTGCGCGGGGCCGGCCACCGGGTCGATCTGTTCGAGCGCCGCAGCGACGACATCGGGGCCCGGTCCCTGCCGGGCAAGGTCGCGGTGCCGCTGCTGGTGCCGTGGAACCCGGCGGTCCGCGCGGAGCTCGCCGCCCGGCTGCGCCGCGAGCGGCCGGACGTGGTGCACGTTCACAACGTCTTCCCGCTGCTGTCGCCCGCGGTGCTGGCCGCCTGCGCCGACGCCGGCGTGCCGGCCGTCGCGACGCTGCACAACTACACCCAGGTGTGCCCGCCGGGCACGCTGCAGCGGGACGGGCGGCCGTGCACCGAGTGCGTCGGGGGGTCACCGCTGCCCGCCGTCCGGCACGGCTGCTACCGCGGCTCCCGGCTGGCGACGGTGCCGCTGGCGGTGAGCCTGGCGGTCAACCGGCGGCGGTGGTGGTCCGGCGTGGAGCGGTTCTTCTGTATCTCGGCGGCGCAGCGCGACGTCCTGGTGCGGGCCGGCCTGCCGGCCGGACGGCTGGCGGTGAAGCACAACTTCGTGCCCGAGCCCGGTGTGCGGCGCACGGGCGCCGGTGAGCACGTGCTCTACCTCGGCCGGCTCGCGGAGGCCAAGGGCGTGCGGCTGCTCATGGCCGCGTGGGACGCGATCGCCGCCGACGGCGGCGTGGGCGTGCCGCTGGTGATCGCCGGCGCGGGACCGCTGGAGCCGGAGGTGAGGGCGTGGGCGGCGGGCCGGGAGGACGTGCGCTTCGCCGGCCTGTACGACACGGCGGAGTGCCGGGAGGCCGTCGCGCGGTCGGTGGCCGTGGTGGCGCCCTCGACGTGGCTGGAGGCGTTCGGCCTGGTGGTCGTGGAGGCGATGGCGGCCGGGGTCCCGGTCGTCGCCGCGGGGCACGGCGCCTTCGTCGAACTCGTCGAGGACGGCGTGACCGGGCTGCTGCACGAGCCCGGCGACGCGGTCTCGCTCGCGTCCGGCCTGCGCCGGATCGCGGCGGAGCCGGAGCGCAACCGGGAGATGGGACTGGCGGCCCGGCGCCGTTACGAGCAGGGGTTCAGCCCGGCCGTCGGGCTGGAGCGCCTGGTGGAGGGGTACCGCACCGCGATCGCGGGTCGGTCCGGCGGCGCGGAGGGCGCGCCGCCGCAGGGAACGGACAACGCTGGCCCGCGACGGGGATCCCGCGCGGGCAGGAGTGGGGGCAATAGATGACATGCCGACTGTGCGGATCGGTGGCGCTGACGAGCGTCGTCGACCTGGGGGCGACACCGCCGTGCGAGAGCTTCCTCGCCGCGGACGAACTGGACCGGCCGGAACCGACGTACCCGCTGCACCTGCGGGTCTGCACCGAGTGCTGGCTCGCGCAGATCCCGCCGCTGATCACGCCGGAGGAAACGTTCACGCAGTACGCGTACTTCTCCTCCTACTCGACCTCCTGGGTGGAGCACGCGCGGACGTTCGTCGACGGCGCCGCCCAGCGCGTGGGTCTCGGCCCCGACGCCTTCGTGGTCGAGGTCGCGAGCAACGACGGCTACCTGCTCCGGCACGTGGTGGAGCGGGGGATCCGCTGCCTCGGCATCGAACCCTCGGTCAACGTCGGCGCC
The DNA here is from genome assembly GCF_042732955.1 of Kitasatospora sp. NPDC059747. Taxonomy (NCBI): domain Bacteria; kingdom Bacillati; phylum Actinomycetota; class Actinomycetes; order Kitasatosporales; family Streptomycetaceae; genus Kitasatospora; species Kitasatospora sp. NPDC059747. Next base: position 33,350 of record NZ_JBHWGV010000076.1, read on the forward strand.
GCGGCCCGCGACGCGGGCGTGCCCACGCTCACCGCGTTCCTCGACGAGGCCACCGGTACGGCCGTCCGCGCCGAACACGGCCCGGCGGACCTGGTCGTGGCGAACAACGTGTACGCGCACATCCCCGACGTGGTCGGCTTCACCAAGGGTCTGCGCGCCCTGGTCGCCGACGACGGCTGGGTCTCCATCGAGGTGCAGCACCTGCTGACCCTGATCGAGGAGAACCAGTACGACACGATCTACCACGAGCACTTCCAGTACTACACGGTCGCGTCCGCGACCCGGGCGCTCGCGAGCGGCGGACTCGCGCTCGTGGACGTCGAGCTGCTGCCCACCCACGGCGGCTCGATCCGGCTGTGGGCCCGGCCGGTGGAGGCGGCCGGCGAGCCGACGCGGCGGGTGGCCGAGGTGCTGGACCGGGAGAAGGCCGCCGGGCTCCAGGAACTGTCCGGCTACACCGAGTTCTCCGCCCGGGTGGCCAAGGTGCGCCGGGACCTCCTGCGCTTCCTCGTCGACGCGGCCGAGCGCGGCGAGACGGTCGTCGGCTACGGCGCCCCGGGCAAGGGCAACACCCTGCTCAACCACTGCGGCGTCCGGCCCGACCTGCTCCCGTACACGGTCGACCGCAACCCCTACAAGCACGGCAGGTTCACCCCGGGCACCCGCATCCCGATCCTGGCGCCCGAGCGGATCGCCGCCGACCGGCCCGACTACGTCCTCGTCCTCCCGTGGAACCTGCGCGACGAGCTGGTCGAGCAACTGTCCTTCGTCCACGAGTGGGGCGGCCGGCTGGTCTTCCCCATCCCGGAACTCAGCATCGTCGAGGTGAAGCGGTGAAGGTCGTCCTGTTCTGCGGAGGTTACGGGCTGCGCATGCGCAGCGGAGCGTCCGACGACGTGCCCAAGCCGATGGCGATGGTCGGTCCGCGGCCGCTGATCTGGCACGTCATGCGCTACTACGCGTACTTCGGGCACACGGAGTTCATCCTGTGCCTCGGGTACGGGGCCCACCACATCAAGAACTTCTTCCTCAACTACGAAGAGACCACGTCCAACGACTTCGTGCTGCGCAACGGGAAGACCGAGCTGCTGTCCACCGACATCTCGTCCTGGACGATCACCTTCGCGCAGACCGGCATCGAGTCGCCGATCGGCGAGCGGCTGCGCCGGGTGCGCCACCACCTGGACGGCGACGAGATGTTCCTCGCAAACTACGCCGACGTGCTCACCGACGCCCCGCTGCCCGAGATGATCGAGCGGTTCTCCCGGCGCGACGCCGGCGCGTCGATGATGGTGGTGCCGCCGCAGTCCTCGTTCCACTGCGTGGACCTGGGCGAGGACGGCCTGGTGGGGGGCATCACCGCGGTGAGCGACATGCCGCTGTGGGAGAACGGCGGCTACTTCGTGCTCCGGCAGGAGGTCTTCGACCACATCCCGGAGAACGGCGACCTGGTCGCCGACGGCTGCGCCCGACTCGCCAAGCGGGGGCGGCTGGTGGCGCACCAGCACCGCGGCTTCTGGAAGCCGACCGACACGGTGAAGGAGCGCGCCGCGCTCGACCTCGCCTACGCCCGGGGCGACCGCCCGTGGGCCGTGTGGGAACGGGACGGCGCGAACACCGTGGGAGCCAAGGCGTGATCCGGCTCGGCGCTGGGCGCCTGGACCGGATCGTCGCCGTGGGGGCGCACTGCGACGACATCGCCATCGGCGCCGGCGGCACGCTGCTGACGATGTGCCTCGCGCGGCCGGGCATCCAGGTGGACGCGCTGGTCCTCTCCGGCGGCGGCAGCGAGCGCGAGCAGGAGGAACAGGCCGCGCTCGCCGCCTTCTGCCCGGGCGCCGACCTGCGCCTGACCGTCCTCAAGCTGCCGGACGGCCGGCTGCCCGCGTACTGGGACGAGGCCAAGGCCGCCGTCGAGGAATTGCGCGGGCGGACCGAGCCCGACCTCATCCTCGCCCCGCGCACCGACGACGCCCACCAGGACCACCGCGGCCTCGCGCAGCTGCTGACCACCGCGTTCCGCGACCACCTCGTGCTCGGCTACGAGATCGTCAAGTGGGACGGCGACCTCGGCCGGCCCACGGCCTACCAGCCGCTCACCCCGGAGACCGCGGAACAGAAGGTGCGGCTGCTGCAGGAGCACTACCCCTCGCAGCGGCACCGCCCCTGGTACGACCGCGAGGCCTTCCTCGGGCTCGCGCGGATCCGCGGCATCGAATGCCACGCGCGCTACGCCGAGGCCTTCGCCACCACCAAACTCACGCTCGACCTCGGCACTCTCAACCTGGGGGGTTGAACCCATGCGCGTACTGCTGACCGGACACCAGGGCTACCTGGGCACCGTGATGGCCCCGGTCCTCGCCGCCGCCGGGCACGAGGTCGTCGGCCTCGACGCCGGCCTGTTCGCCGACTGCGTCCTCGGCCCGAAGCCCGCCGACCCGCCGGGAACGCGGGTCGACCTGCGCGACGTCACCGCCGACCACGTCGCCGGCGTGGACGCCGTGATCCACCTGGCCGCGCTGTCCAACGACCCGCTGGGCTCGCTCGCGCCGGACCTCACCTACGACATCAACCACCACGCCTCCGTCCGGCTGGCGAAGCTGGCCCGCGACGCCGGAGTGCGCCGCTTCCTGTACGCCTCCACCTGTTCCGTCTACGGCGCCGCCGGCGGCGACGAACTGGTGGGCGAGGACGCCCCGCTGCGCCCGGTGACGCCGTACGCGGAGTCCAAGGTGCGGGTGGAGGACGACCTGCACGCCCTGGCCGACGGCGACTTCAGCCCGGTGTACATGCGCAACGCCACCGCCTTCGGCTACTCGCCCCGGCTGCGCGCCGACATCGTGCTGAACAACCTGGTGGGCCACGCGCTCCTGTCCGGCGAGGTGCTGGTGCTCTCCGACGGCACGCCATGGCGCCCGCTGGTCCACGCCGCCGACATCGCCCGCGCCTTCGCGGCCGCGCTGACCGCGCCGCGCGAAGCCGTGCACGACCGGGCGTTCAACATCGGCAGCGAGGTCAACAACGTCACCGTCGCCGAGATCGCGGAGCAGGTCGCCGAGGCGGTGACCGGCGCGCAGGTGGTGATCACCGGCGAGAACGGCGCCGACCCGCGGTCGTACCGGGTGGACTTCTCGCGGTTCCGCGCCGCGCTGCCCGGCTTCGACTGCGAGTGGACGGTGAAGCAGGGCGCGCTCGAACTCGCCGACGCCTACCGCAAGTTCGGACTCACCCGGGAGGACTTCGAGCGCCGCTTCACCCGGCTGGCCGTGCTGCGCGAGGCGTCCTCCGCCGGGGCCGTCGACGAGACCCTGCGGTGGCGCCGGTGACCGGGCTCGGCGAGGAGATGCACGCCCTGGTGGAGCGGCTGTACCCGCTCTGCCGGAGCATCACCGGCGACGGCGTGCGCGCCACCCTGGACATCGTCGGCGAGTACGTTCCGCTCCAGGTGCACGAGGTCCCGACCGGGACGCAGGTGCTCGACTGGACGGTGCCGCAGGAGTGGAACATCCGGGACGCCTACGTCGCCGACGCCGCGGGCAACCGGGTCGTCGACTTCGCCGCGTCCAGCCTGCACGTGCTCGGCTACAGCGTGCCGGTGGCGGCGACCATGCCGCTGTCCGAACTGCGCGGACACCTGCACACCCTGCCGGACCACCCGGCCTGGGTGCCGTACCGCACCAGCTACTACACGCCGGACTGGGGGTTCTGCCTGTCCCAGGAGACCCTGGACGGGCTGCCGGACGGCGACTACGAGGTGCGCATCGACTCCACCCTCGCGGACGGCCACCTCACCTACGCCGAGCACGTCGTCCCCGGGCAGGTCGCCGATGAGGTGATCGTCTCCTGCCACGTCTGCCACCCCGCGCTGGCCAACGACAACATGGCGGGCGTCGCGGTGGCGACCTATCTGGCACGGGAGTTGGCGGAGCGGAGCCCGTACTACACCTACCGCTTCATCTACGCGCCCGGCACGATCGGGGCGGTCACCTGGCTGGCCCGCAACGCGGAGCGGATCGAGCGGGTCAAGCACGGGCTGGTGCTGGCCTGCGCGGGCGACCGGGGACGGCTGACGTACAAGCAGAGCCGGCGCGGCGACGCGGAGATCGACCGGGTGCTGCGGCACGTGCTGCGCACCTCCGAACGACCCCACGACGTCGTCGAGTTCACCCCGTACGGCTACGACGAGCGGCAGTACTGCTCGCCCGGGTTCGACCTCGGCGTCGGCTCGCTGAGCCGGACCCCGTACGCCGCGTACCCCGAGTACCACACCTCGGCGGACAACCCCGACTTCGTCTCCCCGGAGGCGCTGGCGGACACGCTCGCCGTCTGCCGCGAGGCCTTCGCCGTGCTCGACCGCAACCGGCGCTACGTCAACCTCAGCCCGTACGGCGAACCGCAGTTGGGGCGGCGCGGACTGTACGAGTCCCTCGGCGGGCGCAGCGACGCCAAGCAGGCCCAGATGGCGATGCTGTGGGTGCTCAGCCTCTCCGACGGCGAGCACGGCCTGCTGGACGTCGCCGAGCGCTCCGGGCTGCCCTTCGACGCGGTCGCCGCCGCGGCCGACGCCCTGTGCGGCGCCGGTCTGATCAAGGCGTGACGCGGATGACCACCGAGGGGGTGAGGACGACGACCCCGGCCGGCCCGGCCGGGGAGCCGGGGCGGACCGGGCAGGCGGCCGAGCAGGCCCGGCCCGCCAGGCGGGGCGTGCTCGGCCGGGTGTCCTGGGGGCTGGCCGACCAGGCGGTCACCAGCATGATCAACTTCGCGGTGGGCATCTACGTCGCCCGGGAGCTGGGGGTGCACGCGTTCGGCGTGTTCAGCCTGGCCTGGCTGACCTACGGCGTGGTGCTCAACGTCTCCCGCGGGCTGGCCACCGACCCGCTGATGGTGCGCTTCAGCGGCGTGCCGGAGGCGACCTGGCGTGCCGGTGCGGCCCGATCGTCCGGCGCCGCGCTCGCCGTCGGCGCAACCCGCGGCCCCGACAGCCTGCGGGGGGGGCTCGGCCTCGGCGGCGACGTGGGGCCCGCGTTCGCGAGCCTCGGCGCCGCCCTGCCGGCGCTCCTGCTCCAGGATGCCCGGCGGTTCGCGTTCTTCGCGGCCGGCACCGGGCGGAAGGCCTTCGCCAACGACCTGCTGCAGGGCATCGCACTCGTCCCGGCCATGGTCGTGGCGGCCCGGGTGGGCACCGTGCCCGCCTTCCTGCTGGCCTGGGGCGCCGCCGCGGCGGCCGCCGCCGGATACGGCTTCCTCCAGTCCGGCGTCCGGCCCCGGGTGACCGAAGCCCGCGGCTGGCTGCGCGAGCAGCGCGACCTCGGCAGCCGCTACCTGGTCGAGAACGTCAGCCTCAGCGGCGCCGGCCAGCTGCGGGCGTACGGGCTCGGCGCGATCGTCGGGGTCGGCGCGGTCGGTGCCGTCCGGGGCGCCGAACTCCTCCAGGGACCGTTCCTCGCCCTGCTGATGGGGCTCTCCCTGGTCACCGTGGCGGAGGCGGCCCGGGTCCTGCGGCGGACGCCCGAGCGGCTCGGCCGGTTCTGCTTCCTGCTGGGCGGAGGGCAGGCCGGCGCCGCGCTGCTGTGGGGCTCGGCCCTGCTGCTGATGCCCGACCGGGCCGGACAGTTCGTCCTCGGCGACGTCTGGCACTCCGCCTCCCAGCTCATCCTGCCGGCCACCCTCGGCGTCGCGGGCGCCGGCCTCGGCAGCGGCGCGGCCGCCGGGCTGCGCGCCCTCGCCGCGGCCCGGCGCAGCCTGCGCTGCCAGCTGTTCGCCTCCGCCTGCTACCTCGGCGGCGGGCTCGGTGGCGCCGCCGCAGCCGGCACGGTCGGCTCCGCCTGGGGCGTCGCCGGCGCGACCGCGTGCGGCGCCGCCGTCTGGTGGCTCCAACTGCGCGCCGCCCTGCGCGAGCACCACCGCACCCCGATCCCCGAAGTGAGGACCCCTTGAGCGCCGTTCCCCGGCTGAGCATCGGCCTGCCCGTCTACAACGGCGAGGAGTACCTCGCCGAGTCGCTCGACGCCCTCCTGGGCCAGACCTACGACGACTTCGAGCTCGTCATCTCCGACAACGCGTCGACCGACGGCACCCAGGACATCTGCCGCACGTACGCCGCGAAGGACCCCCGGATCCGCTACCTGCGCCTGCCCCGGAACATCGGCGCCGCGCCGAACCACAACCACGTCTTCACCGAGTGCCGCGGCGAACTCTTCAAGTGGGCCTCCCACGACGACCTGTACGCCCGGGACCTCCTGCTGCGCTGCGTGGAGGCGCTGGACGAACGCCCGGACGTCATCCTCGCCCACTCCGGCCAGGCCGTCATCGACGGCGACGGCCAGGTGAAGGTGCCCTACGAGTACGGGCTCGCCACCGACTCGCCGCACGCGCCCGAGCGCTTCCGCAGCCTGCTGTTCGAGCCCGGCGGCGACGACTTCTACGGGGTGATGCGGGCCGACGTGCTGCGCCGGGTGAAGCCGCACGACAGCTACCACCACGCGGACCGCACGTTCGTCGCCGAGATCACCCTGCACGGGCGCTTCCACCAGGTGCCGGAGCTGCTGTACTTCCGCCGCGACCACCCCACCCGCGCCGAGCGGGCGAACCCCTCCAAGCGCTCCCGTTGCGTCAACCTGGACCCGCGCCGCGCCGGGCCGCTGCACCCGACGCCCCGGCTGCTCGCCGAGTACGTCTGGGGCTTCGCCTCGGCCGTCCGGCGGGCGCCGCTGTCGGCCGCCGACCGGCGCGCCTGCTACGGCCACCTGGCCGCCTGGATGACCAGCCGGGTCCGGCCCGGCGCCGGCGAGCGGGTCGAGGACCGCGCCCCGGCCGACCCGGCGCTGCTCACGGTCTCCGTCGACGCCCTCGTGGCCGGACGCGAGGGGCGGCGCGCATGACCCCCGTGCGGGTCGGGGTCTTCGGCCTGCTCGGCTCCGGCAACCTCGGCAACGACGGGTCGCTCGAAGCCGTGCTCGGCCACCTGCGCACCGAGCACCCGGAGGCCGCCGTCGACGCGCTGTGCGGCGGGCCCGAGGCCGTCACGGCCCGCTACCGGATCCCCGCGACGCGGCTGCACTGGTACCGCGGGGAGTACCGGACCGCCTCACGGGCGGGCGCGGTCGCGGCGAAGGGCCTCGGCAAACTCGTCGACGCCGTCCGCACCGCCGCGTGGGTGCGCCGGCACGACGTGGTGATCGTGCCGGGCATGGGCGTCCTGGAGGCCACGCTGCCGCTGCGGCCGTGGGGCTTCCCGTACGCGCTGTTCCTGCTCTGCGCGTCCGGCCGGCTCTTCGGCACCCGGGTGGCGCTGGTCGGTGTCGGCGCCGCCCCCATCGCCGACCGGCCCACCCGGGCGCTGGTGCGCTGGTCGGCGCGCCTCGCGGCGTACCGGTCGTACCGGGACGAGCTGTCCCGCGACGCGATGCGGGCGATGGGCGTGGACACCGCGCGGGACGCGGTCCACCCGGACCTCGCCTTCGCCCTGCCGACGCCGGCCGCCCCCTCGTCCGGTGTGCCCGGCGTGGTCTGCGTCGGCGTCATGGACTTCCACGGCGGCAACGACGACCGGGCCAGGGCCGAGGAGATCCACCGGCGCTACCTCGACGGGACGACCCGTTTCGTCCGCACCCTGGTCGAGGAGGGCAGGCCGGTCCGGCTGCTCACCGGCGACGACGTCGACGCGACGGTGGTCGCCGCGATCCTCGAAGCCGTCGACTCGCCGCTGGTCACCGCCGCCCGGACGGCCTCGCTGGCCGACCTGATGGAGGAGGCGGCGGCCGCCGACGCCGTGGTGGCGACCAGGTACCACAACCTCGTCTGCGCGCTGAAGGCCGGCACGCCGACGCTCGCCCTGAGCTACGCGGCGAAGAGCGACGCGCTCATGGAGCAGATGGGGCTGGGCACGTACCGCCACCCGGCGCGCGAGGTCGACGCCGACCGGCTGACCGAGCAGTTCCGGGAGCTGGAGAAGCGCTCGGCGGAGCTGCGCCAGATCCTCGCCGAGCGGAACCTGGCCGTGGCCCGGCGCCTCGACGACCAGTTCCGCGAGCTGACCAGGGCCCTCTTCCCGAGGACCGACCACGTTGTGAGGGAGGCGCCGTGAAGGCGACCCAAGTCCCGGCGATCGCCGGCGCGTACCTGTTCGAGCCGACGCCGTACACCGACGAACGCGGCTTCTTCTGCCGCACCTTCGACGCCGACGTGATCCGCTCGGTGGGCCTCGACCCGGACGCCTTCGTCCAGCACAGCGTCTCCCGCTCGGTCGGCGGCGTCCTGCGCGGGCTGCACCTGCGCTCCGGCGCCGGCGAGGCCAAGCTGGTGCGCTGCTCGTACGGGCGGGTCTTCGACGTCGTCGTGGACCTGCGGCCGGACTCGCCGACCTACCGGAACCAGGCCCACTTCGAGCTGTCCGGCGAGACGCAGGCGAGCGTCTACATCCCGGCGGGGTGCGCGCACGGCTTCCAGGCGCTGACGCAGACCACCGACGTCTCGTACCTGATCGACCGCCCGCACGATCCGGCCGAGGACGTGACGATCGCCTTCGACGACCCGCAGCTCGCCATCCCCTGGCCGCTGCCGCCCACGTCGATGTCCAAGCGGGACCGGGAGGCGCCGAGCCTCGCCGAGGTCCTGCGCCGGAACGAGAGCTGAGGACCGCGTGGACACCGAAGTCACCGAACCCGCCGAAGAGTTCGCCCTGCCCCGGTCGCGGGCGGCGAACGAGAAGCTGCACGCCCTGATCCCCGGGGGCGCGCACACCTACGCCAAGGGCGACGACCAGTACCCCGAACACCTCGCCCCGGTGATCAGCCACGGCCGCGGCGCCCACGTGTGGGACGTCGACGGCAACCGCTACGTCGAGTACGGCTCCGGCCTGCGCTCGGTCAGCCTCGGCCACGCCCACCCGCGCGTACTGGAGGCGGTCCGGCGGGAACTGGACCGCGGCAGCAACTTCGTCCGCCCGTCCGTCGTGGAGGCCGAGGCCGCGGAACGCTTCCTGGAGACCGTGCCGACCGCCGAGATGGTCAAGTTCGCGAAGAACGGCTCCGACGTCACCACCGCGGCGGTGCGGCTCGCCCGCGCCGTCACCGGGCGCCCGCGGGTGGCCATCTGCGGCGACCACCCGTTCTTCTCCGTCGACGACTGGTTCATCGGTACCACGCCGATGTCCGCCGGGATCCCGGCGGCGATCACCGACCTCACCGTGGCGTTCCCCTACGGCGACCTGGCCGCGACGGAGGAACTGCTCACCCGGTACCGGGGCGAGGTCGCCTGCCTGGTCCTCGAACCCGCCGGACACGCCGAGCCGCCGCCCGGGTACCTCGCCGGCCTGCGCGAACTGGCCGACCGGCACGGCTGCGTGCTGGTCTTCGACGAGATGATCACCGGCTTCCGCTGGTCCGAGGCGGGTGCCCAGGGCCTCTACGGCGTCGTGCCCGACCTCTCCACCTTCGGCAAGGCGCTGGGCAACGGCTTCGCCGTCTCCGCGCTCGCCGGGCGGCGGGACCTGATGGAGTGGGGCGGGCTGCGCCACACCGGCGACCGGGTGTTCCTGCTGTCCACCACGCACGGCGCGGAGACGCACTCGCTCGCCGCCGCGATGGCCGTCCAGACCACCTACGTCGAGGAGGGCGTCACCGCCCGGCTGCACGCCCTCGGCGAGCGGCTGGCCGCCGGGGTCCGCGAGGCCGCCGCGGGCATGGGCGTCGGCGACCACGTCGTCGTCCGGGGCCGGGCCAGCAACCTGGTCTTCGCCACCCTCGACGAGAACCGGGAGCCCTCGCAGCAGTACCGCACCCTGTTCCTGCGCCAACTCCTCGCGGGGGGCGTCCTGGCCCCGTCGTTCGTGGTGAGCAGCGCGCTCGGCGACGCCGACATCGACCGCACCGTGGCCGTGGTGGCCGGGGCCTGTGCCGTCTACCGCAAGGCACTCGACGCCGGCGACCCCACCCCCTGGATGGGCGGGCGGCCGGTGAAACCCGTCTTCCGCCGCCTGGTGTGACACGGCCTCACGGACGGCTCCGGCGGAGCTGGTCGGCTGTTCGGTCGACCAGCCACGCCGTCGCCGGCACCACCGCCAGTGCGGTGCACCAGCCGCCGAGGACGTCGGTCGGGTAATGCGCACCCAGCGCGACCTGCGCCCACCCCATGACGGCGCCGACGACCAACGCCGCGGCGAACACGAACAGGGTGCCGGCCGCCCTGCGGGTCGCCACCATCGCCACCACGAGGGCGAGCGACGTGGCGAAGGCGGTGTGCCCGCTCGGGTAGGACAGGTTGTCGCCGTGGATGGTGCGCCCCGCCAGGTGTTTGAGCAGCGTCGCCGTTCCCACGGCCGAACCGACGCCGACAACGACGAACGCAGCCGCGCGCGGACGCCGGAGCAGCAGGCAGCCCGCCACGATCGGCACGACCAGGGCCGCGGCTCCGACCGGCTCGCCCAGCGAATCCATGGCCAGGGCGACGGACCGCCACGGCGGCTCCACCCCGTACAACGCCCCCGCTATGCGCGCGTCCACCCTGCCGGGCTCGCTCGCGCCGGCGTAGCGGACGCCGAGCGCGGCGACCACCAGCGCCGCGAGGACCGCCACGATCGCGACGGCGGCGGAGCGCCGGTGCCCCGGCAGGAGGCGCGGTTCAGTCATCGGTCCCGCAGTACTCCTCGTCCCGGAGGTCGGCGAGGCGCGGATCGTCCAGGAGCTGCCTCAACTCGGCGCGGGGGAGGGCCAGATGGTTCGCCGCATGGCGCTCGGCACCGGCCCAGCAGAACGCCGCGCGGATTTCTTTTTCCCAGCCCTCCGGATCCCGCTCCCGTCGTGCGGCGAGCTCCGCCACGCGCGCGTCCCGGACCGCGAGCGCCTCGTCGACGAGCTGCTCGCGCACGTCCGGGCGCTCGCGCACGGTCTTCGCTGCCCACCAGTAGGGCCGGTCCTCCTCGGGCCGCACGTCCTCGTACACGGCGGCCAGGCCCAGCAGTTCGATGGGATTGTCCGCCCAGAAGGTGAACCCGTCCTTCTCGGCGAGCCAGGCGTCCAGCCCGTCCTCGTCCTCCTCGTCGGCGAGCTTCACCGTCAGGTGGTACCCCTGACGGCGCAGGAGCTGGAGGCATGTCTCCCAGACATTGGCGTGACTTCCCAGTGAGGCCATGCGGCCACCCTAGCGAGCCCGTGGCCGTCGCCGGGCGACTCCGTCCGAAGCGGCCTCCGGTGCCTCGCCCGTCGCCCGTCGCGGAGCCGCCCCGGCCGGGCCTTCCGTCAGACGGGGACGTTCTTGATGACCGCCCCGGTCAGCGGCGAGAGCCGGTCGGACAGCGCGCCGAAGTCCGCAGTCCGGCCGTCGGACCACTGGGCCATGCCGACGAGCATCCCGTTCCCGTAGGACGCGAAGTTCTGCACGAGGCCGCTGTCGGCCGGCAGTTGGCGCAGGCCCGAGTCCTTGGGCGGGACCTGGACTGCGACCTGGTACGACGCGGGGTCGGAGGCCAGCACGTTGATGAGGTGCACGCACTCCATCGGGTCCTTCATGGTGAACAGCGCCAGGTCGTACTGGTTGCCGTCGGCGTCCTTGTACAGCGCCAGGTTGACGCCGACACAGCCGTGCCCCTGCGTGATCAGCCCGGCGAGGGTCGGCGCCACGGTGTCGGCGCCGGTGCAGCTCGGGTTCGCCACCTTCGCCACCAGCGTGTACCCCTGCACCTGCGCCGGGAAGACGGACAGCGGGATCGCCGAAGCCGGAGCACCGGCCGACGCCGTCGCCGCGTGCGCCGAGGGGGCGGACGCGGTCGTCGCGGCCGGCGCGGGGGCGGGCGCGGCGGCCGGTGCCCGGTCCGACGGCCGGAGCACGTACGCCGTCGCGCCGGCGGCCACCAGGAGGGCGGCGGCCACGGGAAGGACCAGCCGCCGCGAGCGCCGCGGCTTCGTCTGCCTGGCCTGCCGCGCCCGTTCGGCGGCACTCGGCTCCCGCACCGCGTTGTTCTTCTCGAACTCCCGGACGAACTCGTCCCACAGGTCGTCACCGGATTCACGCTTAGTCACAGCGCCAGACCTTAGTGATCACCGCCGACGCTGGGAAGTCGGGCGCCCGGCGCCGGTGCCGCAGCGGCACCGGGCAGAGGAAACGTCACCGAACCGTGATGGTCGGGGGACGGGATCCCAGGTTCTCGAACATCCTTAATGTCCGTCTTCGGAATGACGGATTTCGGGCGGTTCGGCCGCGTTTCCCGTACCGGACGTGACGGTGGATCAGGATTTCGCCGGGCCGCGGACATGCTTTGACGTACCGGATTTCCTGTCGATAGCGTCCACTTGATCTTCACTTTACCGGCTCGGGGGCGCTGGTTCGTCGCCCGGGTGCGTCTTCTTCCGGGAGTCCCTGTGCGTACCGTCCGCAGACCGGCCCGGCCCCGTGGCGGGGCCCCGGCCGGGCCCTCGGCGGCAGCGCCGGGCCGGTGTTCGGTGAACTTCCTCCTCCGCGCGGCCACGTCGCGCCGCGTCGAACGAATCCTCCTCCCCCCGCAGAACTTCCGGCCCGTCGATGCGTGACCGCGGCCGGCCAGGCGGCACTCCGGTGCCCGAAACACGAAGAGAGATGACGAAGCTCCCATGAGGATGTCACCGACATCACGGGCCCGATCACGGCTCGCGGCCGGGTTCGTGGCCGGCAGCCTGCTGACCGGGCTGCTGACGATTCCGGCCGTGGCGGCCGACACACCGCCGGCCACCGCCGCCAACCCGGACCGGCTGAAGGCCGTCGCGGCCTGGCAGGCCGGCGGACCGGCCGTACGGCACGCGGCCGAGATCGCGCTGACCGGTGGTGGCGACGACCTGACGGCGTTCGTGACCAAGGGCCAGGCGGTCGCGGCCGACCAGGACCAGAAGGCACAGATCGAGGCACTCGTCGCGGCCTCCGGCCCCGGCGTGCGCGAGGCCGGGCAGGCCGCGCTGAAGGGCTCGGCCGCCGACCTGAAGAAGTTCCTCGACCAGGGCGCCAAGAAGGCCTTCGAGGACGACCAGCGGGTCCGGCTGTCGCAGATCATGGCGGCCGGCGGGCCGGGTGTGAAGGCCGCGGCCGCCAAGGCCATGGACGGCACGCTGACCGACGTCAACCAGTTCCTCAACGAGGGCCAGTTCAAGGCGCGGGACGACGACGACCGCGTCCACCTGTCGCAGTTGATGGCCTCGGGCGGGCCGGAGGTGAAGAAGGCCGCCAACACCGCGCTCAACGGTTCGATGGACGACGTCCAGCAGTTCCTGCAGTACGGCTACCAGACGGCGGCCGCGCACGACCAGGAGACCCTGACCGTCTCCCAGCTGGCCGACCTGACGAAGAATGCCTCCGCCCAGGCCGGGCAGCAGGCCCGGACGGCCGTGGACGCGGCGGGCAAGGCCCTGGACGCCACCAGGCTGGCCAAGGAGGCCTCCGAGAAGGCCGCCGCCGAGACCAAGGCCGCGCAG
>NZ_JBHWGV010000077.1:0-11695 GCF_042732955.1 Kitasatospora sp. NPDC059747
TTTTTTTATTGATCCGCCCACCCCCTATTTATACACTATATTTTTCGTGGGCTGCGTCTGTTGTTTAAACGAGACAGGTCGGCCACGTCGACTTCCTGCGCACCAGGTCGTGGCGAAATCGAGGTGCGGTGGGAGGCGGCGTTCGTCCACACTGCGCGTCATGGGGGTGGACGATGCAGTGTGGTCGCCGCGGCGGCGGGCGCTGGCGCATGTGGCCGGGCTGGCTCGGGGCGGGCCGCTCGATCCGCGGCTGCGGCTGACCATGAACTTCCATCCGGACCGGATCGCGGGTGGCGAGCCGGTCCTCGTCAGGATGGCGTCGGACGGGCGTTACCACTCGCAGTTCGTGACGGGCACCAGCAACGGCGGCCTGACGGCCCGGCCGGGTGGGGACCGGTGGCACTGGGAGAGCCGGATCTTCGCGGGGGCCTACGACGATGCGCCGCCGCAGGAGCGCCCCGTCTACGGCGCTCTGGACTTCCGGTGCGATCCGGCAGGCGGCGCGCCGCGGTTCGGGTCCTCGTACTTCAGGCTCTCCGCCGCCACCCTCGCCCGTGCCACATTCTGCTATCCGGACAGCTCCACGGACCCGTCCGCCTTCGGCGTCGCCTCGCGCTGCGCCCTCGTCGAGCTGGCCGAGGCGGACGGTCTCGATGCCGTGGACGGCCACATCGAGGCGCAGATCCACGGGCCGGTCCGGTTCGACCGGGACGTCGAGGCGCTGGTCCTCGATCCCAGCTATCGCGGCACGGCGGTGGAGCGCGCGGCGCGCAGGCTCCCGTGCCGGGTCAAGTGGCACCCCGGATTCCGGCTCTCCGTCGGGGAGTTGCGGCGCCACCCGGGCTACCGCGGGCAGGAGTACGTCGACCTGGGGGCCGAGATCGCGGTCGACGGCCGGCTCGATCCGAGGATCGTCGGCGATGCCGTCCGGAGTGGGCGCCATGACCCGCAGGACCTCAAGAAGGTCTGGCACTGCCTTGCCCGTTTCGGCCCGCCGCTCCGCGTCGAGTCGCAGGCGGGGAACCGCCGGGCCAGGTTTCGCTGTCCGTAGGGGAGACGGGACTGCGGCCGATAGCGCATGGTCAGAACCGTTGGCCGCACCCAGGATTGACGGCTTGGGAACGGGGGGAAGATGGCTCGGCGATTCATGCTGATCACGTCACTGCTGCTGTTCGCGATGGGCGTGTGGGCGGTGTTGCACACGCAGTGGACGCCTGCGGCTGCTGCCGCCGATCAGCCCGTCGCGGCGGTCACAACCCCCACGGCCACCACCTCCGTCGCGACTCCGGGCTCTCCCCAGCCGAGTGCGGCCTCCGCCACGCCCGCCGTGTGGACCCAGAGCAAGCTGCGCGACCACCTGGTGGCGGAGTTGAACGCCTCCGACCCCGCCCAGGCGCTCGCCGACCTGGCCAGGATCACCGACAGCCAGCCGTACGTCAGCCGGATCTGCCACCCGGTCGCCCACGACCTCGGGCACGCGGCCCTGCAGAAGTACGGCGACGACTTCGCCAAAGCCGCGTCCTTCCGCAACGACGTCTGCGGCTCGGGCTACCTGCACGGCATCGTCGAGGAGAAGCTCTCCCAGAGCCCCGACCCCGCCTCGGCCGTGACGAAGCTCTGCGCGCCCGACGAGTCGGCCTCGTGCATTCACGGCATCGGGCACGGCGCGATGTTCGTGTCGCGGCTGAAGCTGCCCGACGCCGAGCAGCTGTGCCGGAAGTTCTCGCAGACGTACCAGGTGGTGGCCTGCTCGGAGGGCGTGTTCATGCAGCTCTTCGAGCCGGACGAGACCGACCCGGCCGCCACCGCCCAGCTCCCCGCGGACAAGCTGGCCGCCGACCCGCTGTACCCCTGCCCCGAGCAGCCGGACGTCTTCCAGGGGGCCTGCTACTTCTACGCGCCGGTCTACTTCCTCCAGAAGCACGACTACGCCGACCACCCCGAGAGCTTCGCCGAGGCCCTGCGCTGGTGCCTCGCCGCACCCACGTCGGACGGCCGGCAGGCCTGCACCCGGGGGACCGGCTCCCGGCTGATGAAGTACAACATCGACCGCCCGGCGTGGGTCGGCGACCAGTGCGAGGCGGCCCCGGAGGCGTGGCAGCGGCCGCTGTGCGTCAGCGGCATGACGAGCTACTGGAACGTCAACTACCACGACAAGTCGGCCAAGGCCCGGTTGTGCCCGCAGCTGTCGCCCGCCGCTCGCAACGACTGCCGCTCCGCGGCGGCCGGCAGCGGCTCGGCGGACTGAACGCCATGGGAGGTTCGCTGACAGGAGGTGTCAGTGGAGCGGCCGTAGCCTGCGGCGCATGAGCCTGAACATCGTCGAATTCCGCCAGTACACCCTGCACCCCGGCACGCGCGAGACCCTGATCGAGCTGTTCGAGCGCGAGTTCGTGACCGGGCAGGAGGCCGTCGGCATCACCCTCGGCGGCCGGTTCCGCGACCTCGACGACCCGGACCGGTTCGTCTGGGTACGCGCGTTCCCCGACATGGCGCACCGCCGGCGCGCGCTGGAGGCGTTCTACACCGGCCCGGTCTGGCGGGCGCACCGCGACGCGGCCAACGCCACCATGATCGACAGCGACGACGTCCTGCTGCTGCGCGGCCCGGGCTTCGCCCCGGAGCGGGGCGCCCGCGAGGTGGTCGCAACGGTCTGCGAGCCGTCGGACGTGGCGGCCTTCGATGAGTACGCGGCCCGGCACCTGGGCCCGCACCACGCGCTGCACCGCACCGAGCACGCCGAGAACGACTACCCCGCCCTGCCCGTCCGCACCGGGCTCGACGTCCGGCTCTGGTTCGGCCTGGCCGAACCGGCACCCTGGCCGGTCCGGCGGCTGCGGCTGGAGCCAGTGGGGTGAATTGTCAGTGGGGTGAGGTGTAGTGGTGTCCTGTCCGATCCCTGTTGCGACCCGGAGGTGCCCATGGCTCGCTTGAACGTCCGCTCCGGCCTGGGGCCCGGTGATCCGGAGGTGCCGGTCGCCGTGCTGGTCATCGACTCCGACGGCACGCCAGGCGAGCGCGCGCTGAGCAGCTACAGCGCGTTCGGCCACGAGGGCGACCAGGTGTCCTACCTGCTGCAGACCGACGGCTGGGCCGAGCACTCGTACACGGGGGAGCGGCTGGCGGTCGACATCGCGCTCCACCCGGGCGGTCTGGAGCGGATGGGGATCGACCCGGCCGACTTCCCGGTCCGGTCGAGCTTCGATGCGAACTACGTCCTGGTCCTGCACGCCGAGACGACCGTCGATCCGGCGATGGCCGGCCAGGTCTGGGAAGGCACGGCGGTCTTCACCTCACCAGGAGAGGACTGGCCACTCGTCCTCGCACCGCCGCCGGAGGAGCCCTACGGGGACGAGGAGGAGGACGACGGCCCGGTGAAGGAGTAGGAGGAGCCTTCGAGAGCCGTCGTGCCGATCGCCTCGGGCAGCCGTTAAGTGGATGAAGGCCACGTGGCCGGTCCGAGGAGGCGCAGAGGCATGGGCTCGTCGTCGAACTGTCGCACGATCAGGAATCCAGCACCGCCCGGCGTCGACTCGCTCCGGTTCACGCCCCGGCGCGGCCTCGATGCCATCGCGGACCCGAGGCTCCGGGGCATGGCCGCCGAGGTGATCACCACGGGGGTCGTCGAGGAGATTCGTACCGAGTTCGGTGCCGTCACGCATTCCTACGATGGTGCCGGGGCCCGGGCCATCGCCATCGCCCTGGCCGCGGAGTTGGCCGCGTTCGACATCTCCTGTCCGGCGGGGGTGGTCCGTGACGTGACCCTCATGCGCGCCCTGATGCTGCCGGACCTCGATGACGAGGTCGCGCTGGCGGTGAGCCGCGTGTGGGTGTTCGCCGTCTACGTCGACGACGTCTGCGCGCGCGACCCTGCGGAGTTCGAGGCCGTTCTGCAGGCCGGGATGCTGCCGGAGCGGGTGTCGGTGTCGTCCAACGCACGGTACGTCCGGCACATGTTCGGCGAGCTGGGCCGCTTCTGCGACGCGACGTTCCTCGCCGTCTACAAGACCTTCTTCTACAACGCGATGACGGGCGTCCTGATGGAGGGCGAGTTCACGGCGGAGGCGTCGGACGGCATCGACACCGAGTTCGTCCGGGCTCGGTCGGGGTACTGCGAGATCTGGTCGGCCGCGCTCCAGTTCGCCGCCCCCTCCCTGGAGATCGGTGCCGACCGGCGCTTCTGGGCGGCGGCGCTGAGCCGGACCGTGGGCTTCCTCAACGACTTCAACGACCTGCTGTCCTTCTACAAGGAAGCGGTCGACGGGGACGACTTCCTGGCCAGCAGGATCTACCGGCACGCGATGACGCGCGGCGTCCCATATCTTGATGCGTTCCGCGACGTCCTCGTCGCGGCGAGGGCGACCCACCGGCGCCTGCGGGAACTGGCCAGTGCGGAGCAGTATCCGTACATCGAGCGTTTCATGACCGGCTTTGTCCACTGGCACTTCTGCGTGCCGCGCTACCGGTGGCAGGACGTCTACCCGACGCTTAACTGATCGTTTCAGAGCTGGTCGGGGCCGCCTCGGCAAATGGGTGGCGACTGCCCAGGCTGCTTCGTCAGAATGCGGTGGTGACCGTAAACCCGGGTTTTAACGCGATACTCGTGACGTTGGACCGAACTTTCTCAAGGCCCTACGCCGTCACGCCCAGAGGTACGGGGCATGAGTAGGGTCGATCCAGGCTGCTGCTGGTACTGCGGACGCCCCTCCACGAGCGTGCCAGGGCAGGTCGTCCGGGACGGACGGTTCTACTGGAGGGACAGCCGGATTTGCTACGACTGCTCGGACGAGGGCTTTGAGGGAATAGGGCCGGCATGGCTTCGGGATGCTGTCCTGCAGGCCACGGGAGGCGCTGTGATTAGCATTGTTGCCCAGGAACCCTCCCGGGTCCATGTCCTTCGTATCCTCCGACGGACCTACGGTGGGACGGTTGCCGAGACCGCCGGAATGCTGCGTGACCTACTGGGCCCAGGCCTGCGCGTCACGCCGACAGAGGCCGAATTCCTGACCGTCGAGTTCTCTGCTCTGGGGCTCCTCACGAGTCCCATACGTACCTGCTGATCGCTTCGGGGAGACCCCTGCGGAGTCTACGCAAGCAGATGATGCTGCAGGCGAGTTCGAGCAGCCAGACGTCCGGGATGGCGGTGGTGGCGAGGAGGTCGTTTCGGAAGCAGCGGGGCTATGCGTTCCCAGAGGCCGTCGGGAACAAGATCATCAGTCACCCGCCAGACCCTGCCCAGACGCGGCGTCAGAGGCCAGCCGACACTCCGATCTCATTCTGAAATGATCAGTAGGTCCGAGACGTAGGAAGTCGGGCCGGCCGACTTTCCACGCGGGGGTGATGAGGGCGTGAAATCCTCGGGAGCATGGCGGAATTGGGGGGACACCCCAGCGGCAGGGTGAGGCTGCTCGGGTTCTGGGCGATGCCTGGGGGAGACGGGATGCTGCCGGACCCCCGTGCTTCGTAGACGCCGGGTGGGACGAGTCGGAGCGGCTGTGGGTCGCGGATTATCTCGACCGGGGCCAGGTTGCCGGGGAGTGGATGGGGATCGAACGGGTGAAACACTCGAAGGTGACATGTCATGTCCCTGTGGTGCGGGAACTGTTCCGCGGGCGCACGGATCATGTCCAGGACGGTCTTGGACGCCTTGTGCTGCGCTCGGAGGAGCTGTTTCATGTCCATGATCCGCACCGCGCGGGGGCGGGTGTTCCCGTCCACCCTTGCTTCCCTTGTCTTCCTTGCCTCTCTTGCGACTGGCGCCGTTTTCCTCGGAGGTGCCGCTCCCGCTCACGCGACGCAGGCCAGTGCTACCGACGTGGCGTGCAAGAGCGGGAACCTCACCCTGAACATCGCCGAAGACGGCACCGTGAACGGCAGCGCCACCCTGACGAACTGCGCCTCGCCGATCAATCCGGGCATCACGTCCGCGACCGTCTCGATCAGCGGCCACGCCACCACGCTCCTCAACGGGGCGACCCTCGTCACCAGCACGGACATCACCACCTGGAACACCGGTCAGAGCACCACGGTCAACGAGACCCGCACCATCGTGGGCGGGACCAATGTCACGGAGGTGGGCGTGGGTGAATCGGTGGGCGGGCTGTTCCATCCGGCGACGGAGTCCGAGTCCGGGCGCGGCACGAGGAGCTCCATGCGAGCCCGGGAGAGCGAAATCATCTTCGTTCTCGAAGGCGTACTGGAAGTCGGCTGATCCGAAATTGCACACCGGATGACCGATATTGATCGTCAATTTGGCTTCCGGGAAAGAAAGTTAAACGGCTGCAACTCTCGGTCGTGCGTGTGCTACGTTCCGTGCCATCAAGAGAAAAACGTTGACCCCGGCGGTGCTACCAACACCCCGGGGTCTGGCACAGGAGCAGGACCTCCGATGCGTGTACATCGTAGCGCGCACACGCGCTCGTTCACCGTAATTCCCAACGCCGCACTGCAGAATCGTCGGCTCAGCTACACTGCGCGCGGTCTGCTCGCCGATCTCGTCTCCCGGCCCGACGGGTGGCGGGAGGACGGGCGGCGCATGGCCGACACCAGTCCGCAGGGGCGCTGTGCCGTGCAGAAGGCCCTCAAAGAGCTGACGGACGCCGGGTTCTACCGCGTCGAGGTGGTCCGGTTGCCGGACGGGACGTTGCGCAGTGAGGCGCACGTCTACGACACGCCGCAGGTGGCGCCGGGTGCCAAGGGTCCGGCGGCCGGTCGGCCGGTGGGCGGTCCCCGTGTCGTTCCTGAAGTAAAGGAACGTGAGCAAGAACCCACCCTCCCGGGCGACTCGGGCTCGGACTCGGACTCGGGCCCGGGCGCGGCGGCGCGGACGCTGCTCCAGGTGGTTCGGCCGGAGCCGCGGCTGCGGCTCGGGGAGCGGGAGGCGGCGGCGCTGGCGCCGCTCGTCGAGGAGTGGCTGGAGCGGGGGAGCAGTCCGGCCGATCTGGCGCAGGCGTTGCTGCCCGGGTTGCCGTCGCCCGTGCACTCGCCGGTGGGGGTGCTGCGCGATCGCCTGGTGCGGAAGATGCCGCCGGTTCACACGGTGGCGCCGAAGCGGTATGCGGAGTGCTGGGAATGCCGTGATCCCGTGCCACGGCCCGGGCGTTGCCGGGCTTGTGAGGGGGAGGGGAGAGCCGGCACGGCCGTCGATGCGCGGGGTGCCGAACGCGCCCGGACGGCCTTGCAGGCGGCCAAGACGTCGAGACGGCCGCCCGGTCGTTCGTGAACTCCCGGCCCGGCGTTCGCACTTTCGGATGAGGCCGGGCGGCAGGCCGTCCGGGCGGGTCGATCGTCCGCCGACAATCGGGGCACGTGCTGGTGCCGGCCGAGGGAGCGCGCGTGTCGAACGAGCAGGACCGGGACGAGGCGCCGGGTGCGGTGCTGCGCCGGATGCGGCGCGAGCGCGGGATGAGCCTGTCGGCGCTCGCGAGGCAGGCGCACTTCAGCAAGGGCTACCTGAGCCGCATCGAGACCGGCGAGCGCCCGATGTCGCTGGACGTCGCCCGTGCCTGCGACGCCGCGCTCGGGGGCGAAGGCGGTCTGGTTGCGCTGGTCTCCGAAGGAGCAGCCGACGCCTGCCCGTACCCCGGGCTCGCCGCGTTCCAGGCCGGCCAGGCCCGGTGGTTCTTCGGCCGTGAGCGCGCGAGCGCTCGGCTGGTCGCCTGCGTGGGCGAACGGATGGACGGCGGCGGCCCGTTGGCGGTGGTCGCCCCGTCGGGGACGGGCAAGTCCTCGCTGCTGCGGGCCGGGCTGGTCCCGGCGTTGGCGCGCGGGTGCCTGCCGGGGTCGGCAGGCTGGCGGGTCGAGGTGTGCACGCCGACGGCCCGGCCGAAGCAGGTGCTGGCCAGGCTCGATGCCGTTGCCGACGACAGCCGACGGGCCCTGATCGTCGTCGACCAGTTCGAGGAACTGTTCACGGAGTGTCAGGACGAGGACGAGCGGCGGGCGTTCGTCGCGGCGCTGTGTGCGTGGTCCGGGCCGGGGCCGCGTACCGTGCCCGTCGTGATCGGCGTGCGCGCGGACCTGTACGGGCGGTGCCTGGCCTACCCGGAGCTGCTCGCCGCGCTGGAGAACGGGCACCTGCCGCTCGGTCCGATGAACCGGGCGGAGCTCGTCCGGGCTGTCGAGGGGCCGGCCGCGGCGGAGGGGCTGGAGCTGGAAGTCGGCCTGGTCGACCTCCTGCTCTCCGACCTCGGGGCGGATCCCGTCGAGGCGGGCACTCTCCCCCTCCTCGCCCACGCGCGGCTCGCCCCCCGGCCGCAGCCCCCGGGGCGGGGGCACCCCAGGGGCGGGGCGCGCCCCCTCGCCCGGCCCCCCCAGGGCCGGGTGCTCACCGTGGCCGGTTACCGCCGCACCGGCGGCGTCCGTGAGGCGCTCGCCACGACGGCGGAGGCGGTGTACCTCCGCCAGCCCCAGGACGGCCGGGCCGCCGTCCACAGGATGATGATCCGACTCGTCCACGCCGGCGACGGCGTTCGCCAGGCCCGCCGTCGCGTCCCGCTCGAACGCCTGCTGTGGCACGAGCCCGCCGAGCGGCGCGACCACGCCCGCGCCGCCGTCGAGGCGCTCGGCCGGGCCCGCATGCTGACGCTCACCGGCGACGGCGTCGAGATCACCCACGAGGCCCTGCTCACCGCCTGGCCCCGCCTGCGCGAGTGGCTGGACGCCGACCGCGCGGGCCTGCGGGTGCACCGCCAGCTCGGCCAGGCGTGCGAGGCGTGGCAGGACGCCGGCCGCGACCCGTCCGCCCTCTACCAGGGCACCCGCCTCGCCCTGGCCCGGGAATGGGCCCGGGGCGACGGCGCGGGTGCGCTCAGCCCGCCGGAGCTCGCGTTCCTCGCCCGCTCGCAGGAGGCCGAGGAGGCGGCGCAGCGGGCGGCGCTGGCGAGGGCGCGCCGCCGGCGCCGGCTGACGGCGGCCCTCGCCGGGTGGCTGGCGCTCGCGCTGAGCGCCGGGGCGGTGGCGTGGGGGCAGCGCGGCCGGGCGGTGACGGCGGCCCGGCTGGCGCGCTCGGACGAGTACGCGGCGCAGGCGCAGGCGGTGGCGGCGACCGAGCCGGACGTCGCGATGCTGCTGGCCGCCGAGGCGTTCCGGGCGGCGGACACCCCGCGCAGCCGCAGTGCCCTGCTGAGCGCACAGGGGCAGTCGCTGGTGGGACAGTTCGGCGACGCGGGCGGGCGCGCCGTGAACGCCGCGGCCGTCTCGGCGGACGGCCGGACGGCGGCGACCTCGGGCAACGACGGCGTCCTGCGGCTGTGGGACCTCCAGCCGGACGGGTCCGCCTCCCGCGCCCGCTTCGCGCTGTCCGTGGGCCCGTCGTCGCTGCGCGCCGTCACGCTGTCCCAGGACGCGATGCTGGTCGCGACCGCCGGCGCGGACGGGATCACGCGGGTGTACGACACGAGCACGCCCGCCCCTGCGGTACGCCAATACGCGGCGCACGGTGGCTCGGTACGCGCCCTCGCGTATGCTCCGGCGGGCCGATTTCTCGCCGAGGGCGGCGACGACGGGACGGTGCGCCTCTACGACGACGCGGCGCCCGCCAGGCCGCCCGTCGTGATCGGCGAATCCGGACACGGCGGAGTGCTCGACCTCGCGTTTTCCCCGGACGGCCGCACGCTCGCCGTGGCCCGCGCGGACGGCGCGGTGCTGCTGTGGGACGTGGCCAAGGGCACCGCGGGTGAGCCCTGGCAGCTCGGCCCGGACCTCCGCGCCCTCGCCTTCAGCCCGGACGCGTCGCTGCTCGCGGTCGCCCGGCCGGACGGCGTGCGGATCTGGCACACCGACACCCGGGCGCCCGCCGCCGCGCCCCTGACCGGTCACACGGACGCGGTGCTCGCCGTCGCCTTCGCCCCGGACGGCCGCACCCTCGCCACCGGGGGCCGCGACAACGCCGTCCGCGTGTGGGACACCGCGACCGGGCAGCCGGTGGCGACGCTGTCCGGGCACAGCGGACCGGTGAACGCCGTGCGGTTCGTGTCGGACACCCTGCTGCTGACGGTCGGCGACGACGCCGTGAACCGCCTGTGGCGCCTGGGCGACCCGGTATTCGTCGCGCACCCGGCCGCCGCGGTGCTCTCTCTCGACGGAGTGTCAGGACCGACCGGTCCCCAGGTCGTCGCCGGTGCCGTCGACGGGACGCTCCACCTGTGGGACGTCGCCCGCCACACCGAGGTCACCTCCCGTCAGGCCCACACCGGCGCCGTCTGGGGCATCGTCCACAGCCCGGACGGCAGCCTGCTCGCCACCGCCGGGGCCGACCACGTCGTCCGCCTCTGGCACACCGCCGACCTCTCCCCGGCCGGCGAGCTCACCGGCCACACCGGGCCCGTCAAGGCGCTCGCCTTCAGCGCGGACGGCCGCCGCCTCGCCTCCGCCGGGAACGACGGCGTCGTGCGGCTGTGGGACGTCGCCACCAGGGAGCCGGCGGGCGAGCTGACCGGCCACGACGACGAGGTGTTCGGCCTCGCGTTCATCGGCGACGGCACGCTGCTCGCCTCCGCCGGCCAGGACGAGACCGTGCGCCTCTGGGACACCCGCACCGGCCGCGCGACCGTCCTGCACGACCACCACGACACCGTCTTCGGCGTCGCCGCCAGCCCGGACGGCACCCTCCTCGCCACCGCCGGGCGCGACGGCGAGGTGCACCTGCGGCCGGTCGCGGACCCGCAGCGCGTCACCGTCCTGCCCGGACACACCGGCCCGATCGTCAACGTCCGGTTCAGCCCCGACGGCACCCGGCTGGTCAGCGGCTCCCGCGACCGGACCGCCCGGGTGTGGCGGGTGCCGGGCGGAACCCTGGAGGCGGAGCTGCGCGGTCACGCGGCGGCCGTCCAGGACGGCGTGTTCACGGACGCCCGCACGCTCGTCACCGGCTCGCGGGACGGCACGCTGCGCCGGTGGGACCTCGACCCCGGGCGCGTCCTGGCCCGTGTCTGCGGGCTCGCCCCGAGGCCCGACCCCGCTCGCTGGCAGCGGCTGGTGCCCCAGGAGCCGGTGCCGGCGGCCTGTCACTGAGGGTGGCGTCGTCCCAGGTCGGAGGGTGTTGCCAGGTGCCTGGCGGCGCCGGCAACGGACAACCCGTTCAGCCGGTGGCCAGGAGGCCGAACACTCCTGGTGACGGCGGAGCGGCCGGAGCCCCGGCGCCCGCCGTACACCGAGAGGACCACAGCGATGACGCACCACCGTTCCCTGGCCACGGCGCTGGCCACGGCCGCCCTCACCCTCACCACCGCGCTGGGCGCCCCGCCCGTGACCGCCACCGCCCACCCCGCGTCGGCGGAGTCCGGCTGCTCGGCGGGCCACTTCTGCCTCTACACGGAGCAGAACCGCACGGGCGGGCTCCTCCAGCGGGCGAGCTACGACAACGACCTCAGGAACACCAAGGTCGGCTACAACGCGCTGTCCTGGTGGAACCACAGCGACTCCGCCTGGACGGTCTGGACCGATCCGCACTGCAGCGGGTACTCCGTGACGCTCCAGCCCGGCACGTGGGGCAACACGTCGGCGGACTGGTACAAGAACATCCGCTCGATCAACGCCGAGGGTTCCCTCACCAGGTGCCGAACCTCCCGCTGACACCGCTCCCCGAGCACCGCGCCGCCGCCCCCCCCCGGGGGGCGGGCGCGGGGGGCCCGCCCCCAGCCCGGGCCCCGAGTATAGACAAAACAACACCCCCCCGCGGCGCGGCGCGCCCCCC
>NZ_JBHWGV010000077.1:11705-32801 GCF_042732955.1 Kitasatospora sp. NPDC059747
TGGTGCCCAACCTCCCCGTGCCCCCGCACCCCGCCCCCGGCGCCGCCCCCCGGGGGGGCGCCACGGCGCGGTGCCGCACTCGTCAGTCCTGACCGGTGATCATCGACATCAGCAGCCCGTGCGTCTCGGCGTCCGCCGCCACGAGCAGCCCGCGGCCGCCCGCCCCGGTGCCGATCGGGGTGCCGTCGATGCCGGTGACCACGCAGCCGGCGGCCCGGCACAGCGCGATGCCCGCGGCGAAGTGGACGCTCCCGGACAGGTCGCCGCCGTCGGTGACGTACGCGGCGCGCTTGCCGGCGGCCACCCAGGCCAGCGCCAGGGACGTCGACACGACCCGCGGCCGGAAGCGTTCGACGAACCGCGCGTCGGCGAGCAGTTCCACGGCCCGGAACCCGGGGGCGCCCGGGAACGGCGGGTCGAGGTTGACATCCACCAACTGCGTGGCGGCGGTGGGCGCCAGCTCCGCGTCGGTGCCGTCGCGGCGCACCCGGGCGGTCGTGCCGTCGGTGAAGAAGACCTCGTCCCCGAACGGATCCGCCACCGCCGCGGCGCCGTCGCGGAGCGCGACGTTGACGGCCACCACCAGCGTTCCCGCGGCGTAGTTGAGCGTCCCGCACAGGGGATCCACCAGCCACTCGCGCCCGGCGCCGACGGGCCCCTGCCGCCCGCCCTCCTCGCCGAGCAGCGCGTCGTCCGGCCGGGCCGCGCGGATGACGTCGAGGATCGCCTGCTCCGCCGCCACGTCGGCCGCGGTGGCGAAGTCCCCGGCGCCCTTGTCGATGCGGGCGAGGTCCTGCCCGTACATCGCGCGCACCACGTCGGCACCGGCGCGTGCGGCGGCGATGGCGACCTCGGAATCATCCATGTTCGTCAGCGAGTTGATCACGGTGAGCAGCATACGAGCGGTACGTGCCGGGAGCCATGCCGTGGGCCCGTTTGAACGCGGCGGCGAAGGCGAACTCGGAGCCGTACCCGACCCGGGCGGCGACGACGCGCAGGGGCGCGTCCGTCGCCCGGAGGTGACGGGCGGCGGTGGTCATCCGCCACCAGGTCAGGTAGCCGAGCGGCGGCCGGCCGACCGTCGAGGCGAAGCGGCGGGCGAACGCGGCCCGGGAGAGGCCGGCCTCGGCGGCGAGTTTGCCGACGGTCCAGGGCTCGGCCGGGGCGTTGTGCACGGCGTGGAGGGCGGCGGCGACGGCGGGGTCGGCGAGCGCGGCGGCCCAGCCGGTCGCCGGACCGTCGGCGGGGCGCTCGGCGAGCCGGCTGCGCAGCACGTACATCAGCAGGGTGTCGAGGAGCGCCGGGATGATCGCGCCGGTGCCCGGGCGCGGCGATGACACCTCGGCGGCCAGGAGCGTGACGGCGGCGTGGAGTTCGGGGTGACGGTCCGGATCCGCCGGGAGGTGCAGGAAGTCCGGGAGGGTCAGGAGCAGGGGGTGCGTGCGGGTCGGGTCGAGCTCGTACGCCCCGCACAGGACGACGGTGGCCGGGCCGCTCAGGCCGAGGCGGTCGACGGTGTCCGCGACGTAGGCATCGCCGGGCTCGTCCGGCCCACAGACCGGGGCCGTGAGCGGGGTCGCCGGGTCGTCGGCCAGCGCGTGCCCGCTGCCGTGCGGCAGGAACAGCACGTCGCCCGCGCCCAGTCGGACGGGCTCGGCGCCCGGCGCCAGGAACCAGCAACTCCCCTCCAGCACCACCTGGAACGCCACCGCCCCGGGCACGGCCGCGAACCGCTGCCCCCACGGCGCATGCCATCGAACCCACGCCGAGCGGGGACGCCCGGTCCGCGCCACCGTGATCACATCGCTGAGAACGTCCACGGACCGAGCGTATGCGGCGAGTCGCCAGGCGCCCGTCCGAGCAGCGGCTTCGGGCGCGAGCGCGGCCGCCGCACGAACCCGGCGGTATTGCCCCTTCCAGGGCCGGGTGTTGGGTGCTGCCCGGCGGATGGTGACTGTGCGTATCGAGCGGCGGAGGCTGTGCCTTCGTCCCGCGTTGCGGGCACCGGGGGGCGGCGCAGACTGGGGGATGGGGGACGTCGACGAGGCGCCCTGGAGGTACGTCATGTCCGACGGAGTGGAACTGCGCGGAACGTTGCGGAAGGTGGAGGACGTCGAGTTCGAGGTCGTGCGCGTCACGATCGACGTCGCGGACGACGCGGTGCGGCGGGAGCTGGAGAAGGACCCGGCAGGGACCGTCAGGCGGTTCCTGGAGTCGCAGGGGTTCAAGGTCAACGCGATCACGGCGCCGGAGCCGCAGCCCGGCCTGCCGTACCACCCGGGGTACATCCACATCACCAGCGGAGGGGACGAGTCGAAGTGGTCCCCGGTCTTTCCCCTGGCCGACGGCGACGCGGTGAGCGCCGGCGCCGAGCGGGTGCGGGTGGGGACCGCCGAACTCTTCGAGGTGACGATCGAACTCGACGACGCGGCGCGCCGGGCGGTCGCCGCGGACCCGGCCGGGGCGTTCCGGCGGTTCTTCGAGTCCCGGGGGCAGGTGGTGAACGGGGTCACACCGGGTCCTCCCGGTGCCTCGGGGCCGCTGGGCGGAGGGTTCTGGGCGCACGAGAACAGCGGGCCGGAGCGGTCCCAGTGGTACCACATCTTCCCGTGAGGGCCCCGCCCGACGGGCAGGGCCCACCTCCGGGGCCTACCTCGTGCGGCGCTCGGCCACCGCGACGAGCGCCACCCTCGGGACCTCGGCGACGTAGCCGTCGAGCACCGGGCCGACCAGGGGGCGGGCGGGGGCGTTGAGGGGCGTGCAGAGGCCGGCGAGGTGGTCGGTGTGGTCGAAGGCGGCGACCAGGAGCTCCCAGGCCCGCTCGGGGCCGAGCGCGGCGAAGTGGTCCGTCAGGGCGTAGGTCTCGGCGAGGTGGTCGACCATGGCGGCCTTCGCGTCCTCCGGGGAGGCCGCTCGGACGGTGAACGGGTCGTAGACGTCGAGCAGGCGCACGGCGACGGGGTGCGGCGCGAACAGGTCGAGCAGCTCGGTGCGGGTGAAGTGCGGGTGGTCGTGGCGGACGGCGGCGTGGGGGTCGACGACGGTCCGGAAGAACGCGGCCGTCGGGCTGTGCGGCTCGAAGTCGTGCAGCACGACCCGGCCGCCCGGCCGCAGCACCCGCACGGCCTCGGCGACCACGGCGGGCCGGTCGTCGGACGGGACGTGGTGCGTGCCGTAGGCCAGCAGCACCGCGTCCACCGTGCCGTCGGCGAGGAGCAGCCGGTCGGCGGACTGCCGGACGGCGGGCAGGCCGTGGGCGAGGGCGGCGGCCACCATGGGGCCGGAGAGGTCCCCGGTCAGCAGGGCCAGCCCGTCCGGCACCTGTCCGGGGCGGACGGCGGCGGCGCGCGCGAGCGGACCGTCGCCGCCGAGCACGTCCAGGACGAGTGCGTCGCTCGCGCCGCCGGTGGCCAGGCGGAGCAGTTGGCGGCCGCCGGTCCAGTGCACGAGCGGGTTCCCGGGGGCGCGCGGGGAGTCGGCGCAGACGGGGCTGAACTCGTCCGACGGCGAGAAGAGCCGGCGCATGGCCGTGGCGGACCCGAGCCGCCCCGGATCGAGCGCCCGGTGCCACTGCGGGTGCCGGGCGGAGAGGTGCCCGAGGTACTGGTCGAGGGTCATCGCGGGCAGGTACGACGGCGCGGACACGGGCGGCTCCTTTGGCAGGCTCGGCACACCATCAATGCCCATCGTGGGGGCGGTCATTCACGTGATCCACGGGTGCGAATCGGCTGACCAGGCGCACGGCGCCCCCCGGGGCCGTGGGATCCTGGGCGACGATCGTCGGTGGGTGTGAACGGGGGAGAGTCCGGCATGGGGCATCCGGTGCGGGAATGGCTGGACGACGCGTGGGCGCGGACCCGGCTCGTGCAGGTGATCGTGGGCGGGGAGGGGGAAGGGCCGCTCGCCGGGCGCGATGTGCTGGGGTGGGTCGAGAACCCCGACGAGCTCGCGCAGCTTCGGTCGCTCACGACGGAGGGCGGCTTCACCGGGGACATCTGCCGGTGCCTGGGCAGCCTGACGCTGAGCCTCCACGACGCCGACGGCGAGCCGGTGGGGTCGGGCACCATCCACAGCACGGACGTCGCCTGGGAGCGGGCCAGGTTCCGGGACAACCTGACGGTCGCGGACCCGGTCGGCCTGACGCT
The DNA here is from genome assembly GCF_042732955.1 of Kitasatospora sp. NPDC059747. Classification (NCBI taxonomy): domain Bacteria; kingdom Bacillati; phylum Actinomycetota; class Actinomycetes; order Kitasatosporales; family Streptomycetaceae; genus Kitasatospora; species Kitasatospora sp. NPDC059747. Next base: position 15,851 of record NZ_JBHWGV010000077.1, read on the forward strand.
GTTCCTCGCCGGGCGCGGTGTGCCGGGGCTTCTCCTGAACCTCGTTCCGCGGCTGTCGTACGCCATGGGGCTCCGTGAGGGAGTGCACCAGACGCGGCAGGCCGGTCACGGGCGGTACGGTTCAGGGGAGTTGGCGCGTCGGCAGGTCCCGGTCTCGCTGCGGCCGACGCTGGCGAAGGTGTCCGGGCGAGACGCAGGGCAGTTGCCGGAGTCCCAAGTGGGCGCGTTCCGCGAGCAGTTGGCCGCTGACTACCCGGATCCCGCCGACCGGGCAGCCGCGCTGCTGACGTGGCTGGGCAGCCTGCCGCATCCCATGGAGGCCGAGTTCGGGGAGGGCGTCCTGGTGCTGCGCCTGCTGGAGGGCCTGGATCCGGTGGGATGTGCGACTGCGCTACCGCAGCCGTTGGACGACAGGGTGGTGCTCGGCCTCCTGAGGTGGGCGTGGGAGCAACCGGTGGACGTGGACCTCGTCGACCTCGTCGAGCCCACTGTCCGTGCGCTGCTGGGCTGATCGTTCAGGACGGCGTGTGTCCCCACCACAGGTGTGGATGGTCGGGTGTACTTCGCGCGGGGCGGACGGCTGCTGCCAGGACGGGGACGAGCGCGCGCGGGTGGAGCAGGACGGTGCTGCCGCGCGTCATGTGCATCGCCTCCAGGAAGCGGCGGAACACCTCGGGCTCGGCCGCCATCGCCCGTTGGACCGGCGGCAGGACGGCCGCCGTGAGGCGCGCGGTGCGGTCGGGCCGTGGCTGCTGCCAGCCGCGGTCCTGGACGGTGGACATCAGCCACGGGCGGCGCGTGAGCCGGGCGAGTCGGCGTTGGTAGGCGTGCGCGAAGCCCGGACCGGCCGGCCGGGTGAGCATCGTGCGCAGCAGGTCGGCCTCCATGGCGGCGATGCCCATGCCCTGGCCGTAGAGCGGGTTGAACGCGCAGACGGCGTCGCCGAGGGCGAGCAGGCCGTCGGGCCAGTGCGGGAGGCGGTGGTAGTGGGTGCGCTGGTTCGCGCAGTGGCGGTAGGGCCGGACGGACGTCAACGGGCTGAGGCGGGTGAGGAGTTCGGCTAGCGGGGTGCGGAGGCTGTGTGCGAATGCGGTGAAGCCGTCGGGCTCGTGGGGCGGGTGGTCGCCGGCGGCGCCCTGCAGCGTGACGAGGAGGCGGTCGCCCTCGATGCGGGCGGCCATGAAGCCGCGGCGGACGTGCGGGGCCTGGAGGAGTTCCATGGCCGCTGCCCACGGGGGTCCGTCCGCACCGGCGGCCGTGTAGAGGCGGGAGGCGTAGCCGACGCGGGCGTCGATCACCGTCCGCTGCGGCTGCGGGAGGCCGAGTTCGGTGAGCCACTCGGGCAGGTGCGACGTGCGCCCGTTCGCGACCACCACCAGATCGGCGGCAACGGCCTTGTCGGGTAGGGGAGTTCCCAGCGTCCGGACCCCGGTCGCCCGCAGCGTGCTCCCCGTCAGGCCGGTGACGCGCACGCCCTGTCGGATGCGGACGTTTCCGAGCGCGGTGACGCGCTTCCGCAGGCGTGCCTCCAGCAGCGGACGGCTGAACGTCTGGAGCGGGATCCCGGTCCGTGCGCGCGGCGACCAGCAGCCGGGGAACCGGAAGGCGACGATCTGACCGAAGTCCCCTCCCGGTGCGCCGGCCGCCGTCAACTCGGCGCGCAGGCCCGGGAAGAGGCTCTCCATGACCTCCGCTCCCCGCGCTGTCAGCCCGTGCACGTGGTGGCCCTGGGGCACGCCCGGCCGTTGGGCGGGCCCGTCGGGGAGGGTGTCCTGTTCGAGGACCTCCACCTCCGTGAAGGCGTCGGCCAGCACCCGCGCGGCGAGCAGGCCCGCGATGCCCGCGCCGACGACCACGGCCTTGTCGCACGCGGTCATGGCCAGTTGGCCTTCACGAGGTCGGTGACGAGGGCGGGCTCCCCGGCCGGCACCAGGTGGGAGTAGCGGCGGGTTGTCCGGCTCCACTCCAGGTAGCCGCTCATCGCCGTGCGCATGCAGTCGGCGATCCGGAGGGCGGTGGCGGTGTCCCGCAGCCCGACCGTGCTCAACAGGCGCTGCTCCAGGGCGAGGAACTCCTCGCACCAGGCGCTGATCATGCCCTGGATCTCGCGGACGCTGTCGGCGCGGTCGCAGCCCAGCTCGTTCTCGATGACGAGCACGAGGTTGTGGAGGTCGCCGCGCGATTCCTCCTTCTCCACGGAGTGCACGTCGTTGAGGGTGTCGACGACGTCCGCCGTGATGTCGAGCATCCGGCGCACCACGGCGTCGGCGTAGAGTCGGCGCGGGAGTTCGAAGCCGTAGGCCTTCTGGCTGAGGTCGATCATCGCGTACACGAAGCCCGATCGGCGGCGCAGTTCCGCGTACTCGGCGCGGGTCGGGACGCGGCGGCGGGCGCGGTTGTGCGCCTCCTGGGTGTAGGCGCCGAGGTACCACTGCCAGTGCTGCCCGGTGCGCTCCAGCCAGGCGGGCGAGGCGCCGTCGGCGAGGCGCTGCCACACGTCGCCGAACGCCCGGATCAGCGGCCCGGCACCCGAAGGAGGCCGCCCTCCCGTGGCGATGACGGTGGCGAAGTCCGCGCAGACGGCCGCCACTTGGTCCGGCCGGTCGGCGAGCGGGCCGTCGACGTGGTCGTCCAGGAACGTCGCGACCACGACCGCGTCGACGGTCAGGTCCAGCTGCGCACCGCTCGCCCGGGGGTTCCAGGCGGCCATGAGCCCGGCGATGTCCCAGCGCAGGAAGCGCACTTCGTCGACCGGCTCCGCGATGAGCCCCTGTCGCCGGCACCAGAGGAGGCTGCGGTGCCGGGCGGCGTCGGCGTCCGGGCTGGTCACGGCCCCGAAGGGGAGGGTGAACGCGGTGTCCTGGGGCATGCTGGGGCCCTTTCGGGGGAAGGGTGTTCGGGCCGTCGCTCGACCAAAGGGTGACGGCGACGGTCCCCGCCCGCAAGGGGGCGATCCGGCGTCAGCTGGTGGTGATCTGCGCGCTGCAAATGCCGTACGGCTGGCCGGGGTTGGCGCTATCGGGCCCGAAGGCGTCGTTCAGGGTGCGCGCGAACTCGGGGGTCAGCACCATCTCGATGGGGAGGACGTTCAGCTTCACCCTGGGCGGGACCATGGAGACGATGCTCGGGTCGAGGGCGTCGGAGGCGTCGTTGAGGGCGTAGACGGGCATCCGGGTGCCGGCGCTGTCGGCGGACGTCCTCACGAGGAACTCGCCCTTGCCGGCGGGTGCGCTGCCCTGCCCCTCGGAGACCTGCACGAAGTGCCCGGCGGCATCCTTGAGCGTGAAGCCTCCCTTGAACCTTCCGTCGACCGTGGCCGATCGGGCGAAGGAGAGGGGATCGGGAGCGGCCATGTCGACCGTGACGGTGCCCTTGATGTCCGATACAGTGTAGGAACCGGGCGCCTTTCCGGGGGCGGTGGGAGTGAAGGCGACGCCCTCCTTCGTCCAGTCGAAGGTGCACTCGCCGCTGCCGCGCGCCACCGTCAGGCTCACCGGGGCCTCGGCGACGGCCACCCGGACCACCAGTGCGGTGACGGCCAGGCCGCCGGCGCCGACGAGGAGCATGGACCTGCGTATCGTCATGACGGGATTCCGATCTTCTCGCTCGGATGGATTGCCCCCGCCTCCACTCTCGTCCGGCAGGCTGGTGTGCACACGTCGTAGTCGCCCGAACGGGGATCGCCACTCTCCGTATTCCGGTTGCGCGCGCTGACAGGATGGCCGGATGGAGCAGATCTTGCGCAGGGCGGGCGACGTGTTGGGCACCGGGCTGACGGACCCGGTGGACCTGGGCGGCAGCAGCCGCAGCGCCGTGCTGCGGTGCCGGACGGCGGTCGGCGGCAGCGTCGTCGTGAAGGCGTTCAAGGGCGGGGACGGGGCGGTGCGCTGTTTCGCGCGCGAGGCCGCCGCGCTCTCGCTCGGGCTGGGCGGCCCGCAGTTGCTCGCCGTCGACCCGATCGTGCCGCTGTTCGTGATGGCGGACCTCGGCACGGCGCCGACGCTGGCGGACGTGCTGCTCGGGGACGATCCGAAGGCCGCCGAGGAGGGCCTGCTGGCCTGGGCGCGCGGGCTCGGGCGGCTGGGCGCTGCATCGGTGCACCGGCAGGCGGAGTTCGAGCGACTGGTGGCGGAGTCCAGTACGGCGGTGGCGCCGGAGGAGCCGTGGATCCGGCAGTCCGTCACCAAGCTGCTGCTGCGGCTTGAGGAGACCGGGATCGCCGTGCCCTCCGAACTCGCCGGGGAGCTGGCGCGGATCGGCACGGCCGGCGGGGAGGAGTACCCCGCGTTCACCCCGGGCGACACCTGTCCCGACAACAACCTGCTCACCCCGGACGGCCTGCGGCTGATCGACTTCGAGGCGGCCTGCTACCAGTCGGTTTTCCTGACGGCCGCCTACTGCCGGATGCCGTTCTCCACCTGCTGGTGCGTCTTCCGGCTCCCGCCCGGCCAGACGGAGGCGATCGAGGAGGCGTACCGCACCGAGATCGTCGCGGCCTATCCCGCACTCGCCGAGGACGCCGTGTGGCGGGCCGGGATGCAGCAGGCCATCGCGGCCTGGACGGTCTACACCACCGTCTGGCTGGTCCCGCGCACGGCGGAGAACAAGCCCCTCCACCCGCGGCGACCGTCCCCGACGGCGCGGCAAGTGCTGCGCCACCGCTGGGAGTTGGCGGCTGGGCTGACGGACTTCCCGGCCCTCGCGGAGACGGCGGGGCTGCTGCTGCGGAAGATCGCGGGCGAGTGGGACGACGAACCGCTGCCGGGGTACCCGGCGTTCGCGGGCGGCCGGGCGTCGTAGCAGGGGGCTTGCCCGGTCGTTCCTCCGGTGAAGACGTTCCTGTCCTGATGGAGGAATCATGTCGAAGTTGCGTACCGCCCTCGCCGCCGCCGTGCTCGGGGCCGCCGTCGTGGTGCCCGCCGTTCCGGCCCACGCGGCGGCCGGCACGCCCGAGGCCCGGGTGAACACCTTCTTCCGGGAGTACCGCCGGGCCGTCCTCGACACGAAGGACCAGTCGCCCGCCGAGGTCCGTGCCCACTACCTGACGGCGGAGCTGAACAGGCGGCTCGACGCGTGGGCGCAGGCGAACGACGCCGACCCGGTGTTCCGCGCCCAGAACGTGCCGCTCGACTGGTCCACCCGCTACGAGGGCAGCGGCGCCGGGCACGCCACGATCGTGCTGACGGAGAAGTGGGGCGGAGGCACGTCGCAGGACGTCTGGTACTCGGTGCGGCTGGACACCCTCGTCATCAGCGACCTGGAGGACCCGCCGGCCGGTTCTTAGGACAACGGGCAGGCCGGCCGGGCGGGGCCGTGGGCGAACGGACAGTCAGATGACTGATGTCCTGATCCTTCGCCCAGCGACAGCCTTTCCGTGAGCGGTTCGGGGCCCTGGCGATGTCGTCGGGCCCGGGCGGAGCCCTCGCGGGAAGGCGTCTCTTCCCGGCCGACCTCCCGAACGGAGACACCCGTGTCCAAGATCCAACGAGGCGGCGGTCTGGTGATGACCGTCCTCACCGCCGTCCTCGCCCTGCTCGTCGGACTGGCCTCGCCCGCGTCGGCGGCCCTCGGCGAGGGCAGCCAGTGGTACCAGGAGACCGAGAACGAGGTGAACCTGCAGTCCGGGGACACGATCTCCGAGGCCCGCAGCCCCGACACCCTCATCCAGGTGTGGCGCGGGAACGACAACAACCGCGTCTGGATATCGCGGAACGGCGGCGCCCCGGTGGTCTTCCCTGGCACCCAGACGCAGGCCGCGCCCCGCGTGGTGTGGACGGCCAACGGCTTCTACGTCTTCCACACCGGGGTCGACGGGCGAATCTACTACACGCAGCCGCGGTTCACCCAGAGCGGGATCCTCTCGCAGAGCCAGCCCGCCAACTGGTGGTCGCCCGACGGGAACGTGGTGACCAGGCCCAACCTGTCGCCGTCCGTCACCTCGGTCCGCAACGGCGAGATGCTCCTGTCGTGGGGGAGCGCGACCGACAACAACCAGTACACCGCGTCCTTCGACGGAGCGAACTGGGCCGCTCCGCGGCAGGTCCCCGGCATCCTGAGCGACACGGCCAACTCCATCGCCTACAGCAGCTACTGGGACCAGTTCGCCCTCGTCCACCGCGGGCTGGACGGGCGTGCGTACGTCATGACGCGGGACCACCGCTCCGACGTCTGGGGCCAGCCGCAGCGCCTCGACGACAACCTGCAGATCTTCGGCACCCCGAGCATCGCGTTCACCACGGAGACGGGCGACGGCGTCATCGCCGTCCTGGGCAACTCCGGCAACGGCTACCACCAGGCCTACCTGGGGCAGTGGACCGAGCGCAGCTGGAGCGGGTTCCAGCACGAGAACACGTACGCCGGCATGCGGAACAACCCATGGCTGACCGCGACCGCCCGGAGCGTCTTCCTCATCGCGACCTTCTACCAGGGTCTCGTCCAGTGGAAGGTCGGCTTCGACCGGCGCCCGTAGTGCACGGCGAGGGGCGGGGGCGTTTCCCTCGCCCCTCCTGCGCGTTACGACCGGGTGATGGCCTGTTTCAGCAGGCCGTGGAGGACGCGTTGCTCCTCCGGGCCGAGGGCCGCCAGCGGGGAGCCGACGGCGAGGAGTTCGAGGAGGCGGTCGCGCATCGCGGTGCCCTCGGACGTGAGTACCAGGTGCTTGGCGCGGCGGTCGGTGGGGTGGGGGTGGCGCTCGATCAGGCCCTGCTTCTCGAGCTTGTCGACGACGAAGGTCGCGTTGGACGGCTCGCAGCTCATGCGCTCGGCGAGCTCGCGCATGGTCATCGGCCCGGTCATCTCGCGCAGCGCCGTCGCCTGGGCCTCGGTGAGGCCGAGGGCGGCGGCGTGCTCGCGCACGTGCTCGCCGATGCGCTGGGCGAGTCCGTTGACCATGCCGCACAGCTGTCGTTCGGCGATGGCCTGCGGTTCCTGGGCCCGGGACGTCGTCATGCCCCCATCCTAGCAAGTCCGTCAAGCCAGAATATTTTGAGCTTGAATGATTCGAACTTGATGCTTATGGTGATCTCCGTCGCCGCGGGGAGCGCGGCGCCGGGTCGATGAACGGCCATCAGGGGAGAGGACTCACAGTGGACTTGAGCACGAAGCAGGACACCGCACGGCTGAGCCGGCCGTCGGACATCCGCTCGATACGGCTCGGCGACACCAAGGTGTCGTACGTGCCGGACGGCGACGTGCGGCTCCGGCCGCTCGCGATGCTGCCGGACACCACGGAGGACGTGTGGGCGGCGCACCCCGAGTACCTGGACTCCGCGGGCAACCTCGTCGGGAGCGTCGGCGCGCTGCTCGTCGAGCACGGCGGCCGGGCGCTGCTGATCGACACGGGCGTCGGCCCGAGGACGCTGGAGCTCCCGGAGGGCCCGCTCCACTCGATCCGGGGCGGCGCGCTCCTGGACAACCTGGCGCGACTCGGCCGGGCCCCCGAGGACATCGAGGCGGTGGCCTTCACCCACCTCCACGTCGACCACCTCGGCTGGGCCTGCGCCCCCGAGGGCGACCGGCCCGCGTTCGCCCACGCCGACTACCTGATCTCCGGGCCGGAGTGGGAGGGGCGCGGGGATCTGACGGCCGAGCAGGCCGCGGCCCTCGCCCCGCACGTCCGGATGGTCTCGGACGGCGACGAGGTCTTCCCCGGCGTGCAGGTGCGGATCACCCCGGGCCACACCGTCGGGCATGCCGAGTACGTCATCACCGGCGGCGGCCGGCGCCTGATCGCCTTCGGCGACGCCGTGCACTCGCCGATCCAGATCGACCACCCCGAGTGGTCCTCGGGCTTCGACCACGACCTCGCCCGGACCGCCGAGAACCGCCGCCGCCTGGTCGCCGAGCTGGCCGAGCCGGACACGATCGGCTTCGGCGTGCACTTCGCCGACGTCGTCTTCGGGCGTGTGCAGTCGGGCGGGGACGGGGCGGCCTGGCAGCCCGTGGACGCCTGATCCGTCCCGGAACGAAGGGGTAAGCCCCCCGGGGGGGGCGGGGGGGGACCGGGGGGGGGGGGGCGGCGGGCCCGGCGCGCGGTGGGAGAACTGGGGGCGCGGGTGGGGGGGGGGGGGGGGGCCGCCCGCGCCGGGGGGGGCGCCCCGGCCCCGGGGGGGGGCACGGCGCGCAGCGCAGGCGCCCCCGCGGCGCCCCCCCCACCAGCCCCCCCCCCACCCCCGCCGCCCCCCGCGCGGGCGGCGGGGGCCATCTCCGGGGTGTGCGGTCCGGCAGGACGCTCAGTCGATGCAGAACTCGTTGCCCTCGATGTCCTGCATCGCGATGCACGAGTCGTGGCCGTCGTACAGCAGCTGCACGCGTACCGCGCCCAGCGGGAGCAGTCGTGCGCACTCGGCTTCGAGTGCGGCGAGGCGCTCCTCGCCCACGAGCCCGGTGCCGACGCGCACGTCGAGGTGCACCCGGTTCTTGACGACCTTCCCCTCGGGAACGCGCTGGAAGTACAGCCGCGGGCCCACGCCGGTCGGATCGGTGCAGGCGAACCACGAACCCCGTTCCTCGGGGGAGCGGGAGTTCTCGTAGTCGTCCCAAGTGGCGAACTCCTTCGGAGGATTCGCTGCCGCGTACCCCAGCACCTCGCACCAGAAGCGGCCGACGCGCTCGGGTTCCGCGCAGTCGAAGGTGACCTGGAACTGCTTGATCGATGACATGCGCGCACCCTAACAGGGGGCTCGGCTGCTCATTCCTCGGCCGGAGCAGGTGCGTTGGCGCCGTGGTCCTACCGGCCCCGGGCCCACGCCCCGCGGGTGATCGCGTACTCGACGTCGCCGTGTTCGGCGCCCTCGATGTACTCGGGCCACTCCTCGAAGAACGTGCGGACGTGCGTCAGCCCGGTTTTCTCCATGACGCGACGGGAGGCCGTGTTCACCGTCATCGTGGTGGCCACGATCCGCTCGACGCCGAGCTCGGTGAAGGCGTGGTGGACGATGGCCCGCGCGCCCTCGGTGGCGTAGCCCCGGCCCCAGGTGGACGGCAGCATGCGGTAGCCGAGTTCGGTGTCGCCGCCGGTCAGGCCGACGCTGCTCGCGGGGCGGAGCGAGACCCAGCCGAGGAAGCGCTTGGACGACGTCCCGACCGCGGCGAAGCAGCCCATGCCGTCCGGGAGTTCGACGTACTCGCGGAGGAGGGCGGGGAGGTGTTCGCGTTCGACGGCGGTCCGGGGCACGGGCCGGCCGTCGTCGATGTGGCGCATGACGTCGGGGTGGCCGTGCAGGGCGGCGAGGTCGTCCAGGTCGGCGGGGGTGAAGCGGCGGAGGGTCAGGCGGTCGGTGCGCAGGTAGGCGTTCACGACGGCGATTCGAGCAGGGCGACCTGGCTTCCGGCAACTGCTTTGCCCATGGGCCGGGGCCCTGGGACACCGGTATCCGTTGCACAGTGGCGGCCCCGGAGCAACTCTGACACTATCTCAGCTACGGTGAATGCACCGTGTGCCAATCGTTCATTTCGGCCACACCAGCGTGGTCGTGGAGCGTCGAGAAGATTCGAGGCCGGCCTTGAAGTCCGTACGGAACCGCATACCTCATCTGGTGACGGTCGTCCTCATGCTCCTGGGCGTGATGACCGCCGCGACCGCGCAAGCACAGGCGGCCCCGCAGCGGCTCGCCGGTGGCGGGACCATCTGCTCCTACTCACCGGTTCCGGCGGGGTGGGTGATCACGAGTTCGTACAGCAGCGCCGGTTGTCCCGGCACCGGCGTGGCGTTCACCATCGTGGACGTGACCGGGCAGGCCGGCGCCACCGCGTGTTCGATGTCTCCCATCCCGGCGGGGTGGGTGATCACGCTTTCCTACAGCAGTGCCGGTTGCGCCGGTACCGGTGTCGCGTATTCCATCGCGAACACCGCGAACCGGACTGCCGCCACTACGTGTTCGATGTCGCCGATTCCGGCGGGGTGGGTGATCACGCTTTCGTACAGCAGTGCCGGTTGCGCCGGTACCGGTGTCGCGTACTCCATCGCGAACACCGCGAACCGGACCAACGTCACCGCGTGTTCGATGTCTCCCATCCCGGCGGGGTGGGTCGTGGCGAGCTCGTACAGCACCGCCGGTTGCGTCGGCACCGGCGTGGCGTACATCATCGTGAACACCGCCAGCCTGCGTTACGCCACCGTCTGCTCCTTCTCGCCGGTCCCGGCGGGGTGGGTCGTGGCGAGCTCGCAGGGCGCCAGCAACTGCGTGGGCAGCGGCATCGCGTACACCATCAGGAAGGTCTGACCACCCGGAGTAGGTCGAGCGCGCGCACGGCCACGTGGGCGCGGCCTTCACGAGGCCGCGCCCACGTGCTTGTGACACCACCGAACGGCCACCGCCCGTGACGCGAACACGCGCGTAGGACCCGATAGGCTTCTTCAGCTGGGGGTGCCTCCGGCCGGAGCGGGCATTGCCTGTCGGACACCACACTTCATGACGTGACGATGGGGTGAACGCGATGCCTCTTGAGGGCGAGTACGAGCCGAGTCCGGCGCAGTGGGTGCGCGAGCAGGTCGAGCTGTACGAGAGTTCGGGCGGCACGCAGGGAACGACGCTCTGGGACACGGGCCTGCCCGTCGTCATCCTCACGACGCGCGGCGCGAAGAGCGGCAAGATCCGCAAGACCCCGTTGATGCGCGTCGAGCACGAGGGGCGGTACGCGGCGGTGGCCTCGAAGGGCGGCTTCCCGCGTCACCCGGTCTGGTACTTCAACGTCAAGTCCGACCCGCACGTGGAGCTCCAGGACGGTCCCGAACGCCGGGACATGACGGCCCGTGAGATCACCGGAGATGAGAAGGCCGAGTGGTGGGAGCGCGCGGTCGCCGCGTATCCGCCGTACGCCGAATACCAGGAGAAGACCGACCGCGTGATCCCCGTCTTCGTGCTGGAGCCCCGGCGCGGGTAGGGCCGGAGGCTAGCCGTACAGCCCCGCACCGATCCCGATCAGCTTCCGTCGCTCCACCGCGCCCCCTCGCGTCCGTCCCCTGCGGGAAACCCTATCCGGAGGTCCAGTGGGCACGGAAAAGGCGAGAAGAAATATTCTCCTCGCCACTATCAAGATATAACGCATCGGGGGGCTTGCCGCAAGGCCCCCGGTGTGCCGCACAATCGTCGGTCTCAAGGCCATGACCTGCGGAAACGGGAGCCGGGAAATGCGCGTTTTGTTGACGAGCTGGGGATCACGCGGAGACGTCGAACCGCTGGCGGCGCTGGCGTTGGAATTGCAGCGGCTCGGGGCGGAGGCGGCGGTCTGCGCGCCCGCGGACGACGACTTCGTCGCCCTGCTGGCGCGGGTCGGCGTGCCGCTCGTGCCGCTCGGGCCGACGGTGAAGTCGATCGTCGCCAACCCGAAGCCGCCGACCGGCGAGGACGCCTTCCGGCTGGCGCCGGCGCTGGTGGAGGCGCGGTTCGAGACGCTCGCCGCGGCGGCGAATGACGGGTGCGATGCGATCCTCGCGACCGGGCTGATGCCGGCGGGCGCGCGGGACGTGGCGGAGAAGCTCGGCGTCCCGTACGTGTTCGCGTGCTTCCACATCGCCGGGATCCCGTCGCCGCACTTCCGGCCGGGCCGGCGCCCGGGGCCGCCGCTGTCGGAGGGGGAGACGGACCTCCGGGTGCTGTGGCGGGAGGACGGCGAGCGCGTGAACGGCCTGTACGGGGAGGCGCTCAACCGTGGGCGGGCCGGGATCGGGCTGCCGCCGGTGGACAACGTCCGCGATCACGTCTTCGGGGAGCGGCCCTGGCTGGCGGCGGACGCGGTGCTGTGCCCGTCGGAAGGGATGACGGACCTGGATCTGTTGCAGACCGGGGCGTGGATCCTGCCGGACGAGCGTCCGCTGCCGGACGAGCTGGAGGCGTTCCTGGCCGCGGGCGAGCCGCCGGTGTACGTCGGCTTCGGGAGCATAGCGTCGTACGCGCCGAAGGACGTCGCGGGGGCGGTCATCGAGGCGAGCCGCACGTACGGGCGTCGGGTCGTCGTCGGGAGCGGGTGGGCCGGGCTGGGGGCGGTCGACGACGGCGACGACTGCTTCGTGGTCGGGGAGGTCAACCAGCAGGCGCTGTTCCGGCGGGTGGCGGCGGTCGTGCACCACGGCGGCGCGGGCACGACGACGACCGCCTCACGGGCGGGAGCGCCGCAGGTGATCGTGCCGCTGATCGCGGACCAGCCGTACTGGGCGGCGCGGGTGGCCGAGTTGGGGATCGGCGCGGCGCACCAGGGGCCGGCGCCGACGGTGGAGTCGCTGACGGCGGCGTTGGGGGTGGTGCTGACGCCCGAGGTCGCCGAGCGGGCGAAGGCCGTGGCGGGCACGATCCGGGCGGACGGGGTGACGGTGGCGGCGAAGCTGCTGCTGGAGGCGGCCGGCCGGCCCGTACAAGGCCCGGCTGTCGGGTGATTGTCGGGCGCCTGCGAGGTCGTGGGTGCCGGATCGGCTCGCGCAATGGTGGGGGCCGCCCCCCCCGGGGGCCCACCCCCGCGGGGGGGCCCCGCGGGGGGCCGCGCGGGCCCCCCGCCCCGCCCGGCGGCCCCCGCCCCCGCCCTCCCCCCCCCTCGGGCGGTGCCACCGGCGTGCTCACGGTCGGCTCGATGTCGCGAGACGCTGGAGAAGCCGTTCCATACGGAGATCGTATTCAGTGGCGTCGGCTCTGCGCGTCGCCCCGGGGATGTACGCCGGATACGCTCCCGGGCCGACGGCCTGGGAAGAGGTGACATCCGCCGGCCGACGCGGTGGATCGTGGTCCGTTCCTAGGTTCATGGCCATGAGGAATGCACCGATGATCGATCTTCGCGGCACGACAAAGAAGTACAGCGTCATCGAGCGATCAACGGCGAAGGTGCTGCCCGATTCGACCCGCGACCGCGCCGCCGCGGGCAAGCAGCCCGCGAAGCATCGGCGCCGTAGCCCTTGCCGGTGGCCTGAGTTGGCACTCATCGCCTGTGGAGTCGCCGTTCTCGCCTGGGCGTTCGTGCTCTGCACCACCCTGCCGTCAACAGCGACTGCTGTGCACTGGTCGGCCGCCTGGGCCGGGTTGGATGCCATGGAGGCACTCGGCTTCATCGCCACCGGGGTCCTGGCCGCTCGTGGCGATCCCCGCCGGGCCCTGCCTGCTGCGGCCACGTCGATGCTGTTGCTGGTCGACTCCTGGTTCGACCCGGTGACAGCGGGGCCCGGCAGCGATTTCGCCGTGGCGCTGGCCATGGCGTGCTTCGCCGAACTACCGCTTGCGGTGGTCTGTGCCCTCGTCGCCTGGCGGGCGCTCCGCGTTCCGACACCACAGCCTGTCTGACCAGCCGTCACGTACTCACGACAGAGGACTCTTGATCATGAATCTTCGCACTGCACTCGGTCGCCCCGGAGCGCGATGGGGGTTGACCGCGGCGGCAGCCGGCACCGCGGCCCTGTCCTGGTGGGCGTTCGACTCCGCCCCCTACCCGTACGCGCAGCGCCGGCTCCTCGACCTGCCCTTGCCGCTGCTCAGCCAGGAGCGGCTCGATTCGATGCTGGAGTTGCGTCAGGGCGAGCGGGTCCTGGAGGTCGGACCGGGCACGGGCCTGCAGGCTCTGCAGACCGCCCCGCAACTGGGCACTGACGGTCGACTCGACATCGTCGACGTCCAGCAGGAGATGCTCGACCACGTGATGAGCCGGGCCGCACAGCGCGGTCTCACCAACATCGCGCCGACCCGGGCGGACGCCCACCACCTGCCGTTCGAGGACTCCGTGTTCGACGCCGCCTACCTGGTGACGGCCTTGGGTGAGATCCCGCAGCCGGAGGTGACGCTGACGGAGCTGAGCCGGGTGGTGAAGCCGAACGGACGGATCGTGGTGGGCGAGTTCTTCGACCGGCACCAGGTGCGGCGCGCCACCCTGGCTCGCCATGCCAATGCCGCGGGGCTCCACGTGACCCGGCTGATCGGCCCTCCGTTCTCCTACTACGCCCGGCTGGCGCCATGCCGACCGGACGGGTCATGGGCGCCGCTGACAGCCGCCGGTACCCAACACCGCACCGCGGTATAGGGAACGAGCAGCGGCAAACGCCATCTTCGGGTGTGAGTGGACGTCAAGTGCGAAACCGGGTGGACGCTCAACGCGTCGGCTTGCTGATCCGCGGTGCTCAGCCGACCGGTCCCGTCGTCGCGGGCGGCCCTACCGCCGGTTCGAGCAGCGACAGCATCCGCTGTTGCGCGTCGAGGCCGACGCGGATGCCGACCGGCATCGGCAGGTTCGGGCCGGCGTGCCCGAAGTCGACGTTGCCCAGGACCGGGATGTCGCGGTCGCCGAGGACGTCGAGGACGATCTCGGGCAGGGTCGGGGACGCGCCGGGCTCCAGTCCGACGATCTCGCGCGGAACGCCCACGACCATGCCCGAGATCCGGTCGAGGATGCCGGAGTGCCGCATCACCTGCAGGTAGCTCCACACGTGGGAGGCCAGGCCGCCCATCTCCTCCCAGAACAGCACCACACCGTCGAACCGTTCGAGCGGGAGGGCGAAACGCGTCGCCTGCGCCAGCACGATGCGATTGATCACCCCGCCGATCAGCCGGCCCTCGGCACGACCGGGACGCCAGCACTCCCACGACGAGCTCGCCGGCAGCGCGCCGATCGCTTCGGTACCGGTCAGCAGCCTGGAATAGAGATTCTCAAGTTCCGCCCGGCGCGCCACGGGTGCGGACTGCCAGTGCCCGCCGAAGCCGGGGACGGCCATGTCGGCGTGGAACCCGACCAGGCCCGTGCGCGCGTAGAGCACCAGGTGCAGCAGCGAGATGTCGCTGTAGCCGAGGATCGGTTTGGGGTCGGCCTTGATCGCCTCGACGTCGATCAGGTCGAGGTAGCCGAGCGCGGCCTGACCGCCGTCACTCGCGACGATCGCGCGCACCTCGGGATCACGTAGGAGACCATTGAGCTCACCGGCGATCTCCGCCGGCGTGGCCGCGCTCCACCAATGGCTGCGTCCGGCTTCGAGCAGCGGCGCCCGACGCACACGGAAGCCCATCCGCTGGAGCACGACCACCGTCTGCTCGACGTTGGGCTCGTAAGCGGCGGGCAGGGGACCGGAGAGCGAGGCGATGACCACGAGGTCTCCGGGCCTCAGGGCACGCGGTCGGAGCAGTCGAGGCGGTGCGGAACCAGTCATGGCGTCAGTGTCGCCGGTGCCGCCGGTGGGGTCACGCGACTTTCGCCGGTCCGCCGCCCCGGGATCCTGCCTGGCCATGGTGCCGGGCCGGTCGGCGGGTCTACCTTGGCGCGGTGAATGCTTCGACCGACGCCGTCCGACGGCGGCGCGTGTTCTTCGCCGTCGGGTGGTCCGTAGTGGTGCTGGGAATCGCGGTGCCGCCGCTGGTGGTCGGGCCGGCCTTCGTGCGCTCGGGGGCGATGCTGGTGCCCGGGCTGATGGCCGTGTTCGGGCCCGCGACCCTGCTGGAGGCGGTCATCGCGCGGCCGAAGAGCGTGCGGGTGGCCGGCGGGACGGCCCGGGCCCGCAGCTGGACGGGCGAGCGGGCGGTGGACCTGCACGACCTCGCCACCGTGCGGGCCTGGGAGGGGATGGCGAGGGGCGCCCAACCGGTCTTCGTGTCCCTGGTGGACCGGTCGGCCGGGCGGATGATCCTGCGGGTCGACGACCAGGTCCGGCACCTGATCGCCGACGCGGTGCGCCGCCACGGCGCGGGGTACGTCTCACCGTGGGCCACGGAGCTCCTGGGCCTCAAACCGACCCGGTGGTACGTCGCGGGCGCGCGGGTCCTGGGCCTCTCGCTGGCCGTCCTCGCGCTGTTGGCCGGCGGAATGCTGGTGGCTGCGGCCCTTGCCCGACGCTGACGATCCTGACCGGCGCTGGGCGGCAGCCCGGTCACACCAAGCTCGCCCCGTTCGACGGTGACGGGCGGTCGGGCGAGGCGCCGGAGTGATCTGTTCGAATCATCCGAGTGAGGGACCACGGCCCGACGACCGGAGGCAGGAGCAGAGGGGATACGGGAGAGCACTCCTGCCCGTCCCGTCCCCGTCCCCGGAGGAAGCGTTGAAAAGAACGCGGGCCCTGACCGTACTGATCGCATTGATCCTCTCCCTCACCGCGCCGCCCGCGGTCGCCTGGGAGTCCGGCCCTCCGCCGGCGAGCCCGTCCGCCGCGCCGGCGGAGGTGCTCACGCAGGTGATCGGCGATCCCGTGGCCGTGCCCAAGAGCAACGTCCACGTCTTCTACGAAGCGACCGTGACCTGTCCGGCCGGCCAGACGCCGACCGGTGGCGGACCGAAGGTCTCTCCCTACGACAACCCCCTGCAGATGATCAGCTCCTACCCGCGTGGCAACGGCTGGGTCGTCACGGTGGACGGCGAATCGGACGTCGACGCGACCCTGTGGGCGACGGTGATCTGTTCCACGGAGCCGCACACCCAGATCTCCAACGGCCCCGTCACGGTTGCACCTCGGAGCGAGGGCGGTCTCTCGGCGACCTGTCCGGCCGGCCAGTACGCCACCGGCGGCGGCGGGCTCGTCGACCTCGGGGTCATCGATGTCGAAGGGTCCTTCGCCGATGGGAACGAGGCGAACAACACCTGGAATTACAACATCAACAACCCGTCCGGGAGGCCCCTGGAGTTGCGGCCCTTCGTGATCTGCTCGACCTCGCCCCATCACCACTACTGGGGCGACGGCACCAAACTCCCGTTCAGCCACGGGACCGCCCACGACCTGAAGTACTGCCCCACCGGCATGGTCACCGGCGGAGGCGCCATCGCCGTCGGGACGGCGATCTACGAGTCCAGCTTCTGGGGCAACGGCTGGCTGGCCCAGTCCGTGAACTATTCGGGGGACCACCCGGAAGTGCGCGCGAACGTGGTCTGCAAGGACTGAGCCGAAGGGATTGACACGGAGTGGGGGGGGGGGGGGTCGGCCGCGACCACGGACCGCGCGGGGGTGGGGGGGTGAGGGCCCAGGGGGGGCGGGGGAGTGGGCGCCCACCCCCACCCCCGCCCG
>NZ_JBHWGV010000077.1:32811-46652 GCF_042732955.1 Kitasatospora sp. NPDC059747
GACGGGATTGACTCGGAGTGGTATGTCGGCTCATCCCAGTTCTCACGTACCGTGTCGGAGTGCTCTCTCTCAGGCCTCGGCGGTCGCGGCGAAGTCGACGAACGCCTTCCACGCGGCCGGATCGAAGGCCAGCTGCGGGCCGCTCTTGTCCTTGGAGTCGCGCACGTGGATGACGCCGGGGGTCTCGGCGACCTCGACGCACTCGCCGCCCTCGTTGCTGCTGTGGCTGCTCTTGAACCAGGTCAGCTCGATGCTCATCGTTCTCCCAGGATCTTCTCGATCAAGGCCATGGACGCCTCAGGACCGAGAGCTTGCGCCCTGAGAGTTCCGTATCGTGCGTTCATGATCCGGACTTCATCCGGATCGGTGATCAGCCTACTGCTCGTCTGCACCTCGATGTAGGCGTGCTGCGGACGCCCTTTGGGGGTGATCAGGATGAACGGGCCACCCATGCCCGCGTGTTCTGTCCTGTCCAGCGGCAGCACCTGAATCACCATGCCTCGGGTCCGTCCGACCTCAAGGATGCGATGTAGCTGGGCCGTGTGTACATCCCAGCCGCCCAGGGGCCTGCGCAGCACGCCCTCGTCGATCACCCAGCTGAACATCCCCCGTGGCCATCGGGTGAGGACAGCCTGGCGCTCCATTCGTGCAGCCACCCGCATCTCGATCACCTCCTCGGACAGAAGCGGCTGCCTCATGGCGAAGATCGCGCGTGCATGGGCCTCGGTCTGGAGCAAGCCCGGGATTCCGAGCGTGGCGTAGTTGTGATTCTCGACCGAGTCCACCTCCAAGGCCGCGTAGCCCCGGAACCAGTGCGGGTGCCGCATCCGTGCCTTCGCCCGTGCCTTGACCACGTCCTCCGCCGCGACGGCCAACAGACCACCGGCGTTGAGGAGTTTGTCGAGGGCGACCAGCAACTCCGGCTGCGGGGTGCGCTTTCCGCGCTCCACGGCGCCGATCAGGTGCTCGCCGTAGCCGACCTTCTCGCCGAGTTCCTTCTGGGTCAAGCCGGCCCGCTCGCGCAGCAGCTTGATCTGCTTCCCGATGGCGCGGAAGAAGTCGGAGACCTCGCCCTCCTCCTCCGGCATCGTCGTCGTCGAGTCCTCGTCCCGGACTCCAGCCATGGTGACCACCCCTATGATCCGATCACGCCCGCCAGAGGTGACAGGCCACAATCCGCTGCCATACAAGCACTCTCCGTGCCTGCTCCGGCCATGGTCAGCGTACGTCTCTGCCGTCACGCTTTCACTCATGAAGTCCGAAACCCCCCTCGACAATCCCCGCTCCCACACCTCCGTCCTCACCGCCACCCCCAAGGGCGCGGCGATCGGACGCCGGATCGCCCGCCGTCAACTCGCCGCCTGGCGCCTCAACTTGACGGCCACCGAGGCGTACTACGCCGCCCTCCTCGTCGTCGGCGAGCTCGCGGCCAACGCGATCACGCACGGCCGTGTGCCGGGGCGCGGGTTCGAGCTCCACCTCTGCCTCACCACCACCGTGCGCCGGGGCACCACCCTCCGCATCGAGGTGTCCGACTGCCGAGGGGACCGCCTCCTCCCCGTCCTCCCGGTCAGACTCACGCCCAGCTCCCAGTCCGGGCGCGGCCTCACGCTCGTCGACGCGCTCGCCGACCGCTGGGGCGCGATCCCCCGCCACCCCAACGGCAAGACCGTCTGGGTCGAACTCGACCTCCCGGCCGGCGGCCCCGATGCGGTCTGACGCCACCGCCGCCACCGCGACCGCCTGCACGGTCCTCCCGATCGCCCTCGTCCTCGCTCTCCTCATCTGGCTCTCCCCTCTCGCCCATCACCGCCCGCACCATTCGCCCCAGCGGAATCCGACCGCGACCCTTACTCCCTCTCGGTGATCAATTCGGTCCGGTTCCCCGAGCCGGACCATTGACCAGCGAAAACGAAGAAGTACCAGCCGGTAAGTACGGTGACGAGTAAAGAAACGTCAATCGCCAAGTCCGTCCCTACCAGCCCCCGTTGCCCCTGTGCTAGTGTCGCGAGCGGCATGAGTGAGCGCGGTCAGACCGGGGGAAAGCTCGTGGCAAAGCCTCGTGTCCTCATCATCGGGGACAGCATTCGAATTGTTCCGAAGGCCACGTCGGCCGATGTCGACGTCGTTTACCTTCAGAAGCCTTCGCAATTCGACCAGGCGGTTATTCCGTTCTGTCGTCAGCTCGTTCTGGTGGACTATCAGCACGTGCCCTCCGCCGTCGCCATGACGCGGGCCCTGCACGAGCTCGGCCCGATCGACCGGATCGTCACCCAGACCGAGGCGGCCCAGCTCGTCGCGGGCCACCTGACCTCGCTGCTCGGGATCGCCGGCACCACGGAACGCACCGCCCGGCTGCTGCACGACAAGTCGGCCATGCGTGCGCTCCTCAACGAGCGCGGCATCGGCCCGGTGCCCTTCGAGCTGAACCCCACCCATGCGCAGCTGCGCGCGTTCGTCGCGGCGCACGGTGCCGCGATCGTCAAGCCGACGATGGGGTCCGGCAGTCTCGGGGTGCGGCGGATCGCATCGCTCGACGAGGTCGACGACGTGTGGGCCTGGTGCCAGGAGTTCGGGCTCGGTGAATTCCAGGTCGAGCAGCTCCTGGTCGGCCCGGAACTGAGTGTCGAGGCCTTTTCCGAGGCCGGGCGGCACACCGTCGTCGCGGTCACGGCAAAAGACACCGACGGCGGGACCGTCGAAGTCGGGCACGTCATTCCCGCGCCCATTTCCGACATCGAACTCTCGGAGATCAGTGATGTGACGATTCGCCTGCTCGACGCGGTCGGCCTTCAGGACGGTCCCTCGCACACAGAGGTGATCGTGACCGCCGACGGACCGCGCATCATCGAATCGCACACCCGGCGCGGTGGCGACCGCATCAACGATCTCGTGAAATTGGTGTACGGAATCGACATGGAGGAAGCCGCTTTTCGGCTGGCCGGCCGAGGCTCTCCGCTCGACGGCCTCCACCCGGCGCGCGGTGCGGCGGCGGTCCGCTTCCTGACCGCCGACCCCGGTGTCGTCACGTCCGTGACCGGTGTCGACGCGGCGAAGGCCGTCGAAGGCGTCGTGGACGTGGTCGTGAGCGTCCGGCCGGGTGGGGTGGTGTCGGAGCTCCGCTGGTCGGACGACCGCTGCGGGCTCGTCGTCGTCCACGCCGAGGACGTCGACACGGCCGTGGCCCTGGCCCGCAAGGCGGCCGCCCACGTGGTGATCACCACCGAGCCCGTCGCCGAAGGCCCGGACGCAGCGGCGGCGCCCGAAACGCTGGACGCGATCCTCCGCCCCTACGACGAGGTGTTCGACCCGTTCCACGGGTCCGCCGACGCCTCGTAGGGCGGCGGCGGGACCCGTCCGAACGTCGACCTGGTGCGGCGTGGGAGTGGCCTGCCCCGGTTCCGGCCGGTGGCGGCAACTCCGCTGCGGCACGCCGTGATTGTGCACAACAGCAAATTCACGCCCACGGGCTGAAGCCCTGCCCCGACTTTGGAGTGCGGTATGGCCGCGATCCCTCAATCTGGCATGCGCATGCTCTCCCACACCCAGGAAAGCCTCTGGCTCTTCCACGAGCTCGCCGGTTTCGACGAACCGGCCTACAACGAATCGGTGGCCTTCGACATACGCGGCCCGCTCGATCCGGAGGCGTTACGCGGGGCCGTCCACGCGACGGTCCTCCGGCACGACGCCCTCCGCACCACGTTCCTCGAAACCCCGGACGGCCCACGGGCCAGGGTGTACGACTCCGCTCCGGACCGCACGACCTTCGCCGACCTCCGCACAACCGCCCCGGCCGAGGCCCGCGTTCAGGCGGACGAGCTCCTCGCCGAGTACCACCGGCAGCCGTTCGACCTCGCTGCGGCCCCGCTGCTGCGCACCCTCCTCGTGGCGCTGCCGAGGGACCTCTGGCTCCTCTCCCTGACGGCTCACCACATCGTCATCGACGACTGGAGCATCCATCTCCTCCTGGACGAGATCGGGGAGAACTACCGCGCGCTCACGGCGAACGGCCGGATCCCGGAACGGCCCGCCGCTGGCGCCGCGTTCCGTGAGTTCGTGGCGGCGAGCCGCACGGCCGATGCCACCGCCGACCAGGCCGAGAAGGTCGAGCGCTGGCGCCGATCCCTCGCCCACTGCCCGGAGTTGCTGGGCATGCCGCTCGACCGCCCGCGACCCGCCGTGCAGACCTTCCGCGGCGACAGCCTGACGGTGACCGTCCCGCGCGCGGACGTCGAGCCGCTGCTGAAGGAGTGCGCGCGCGAGTGCCGCAGTACCGCGTTCCCGGTGTTCCTCGCCGCGTACGCCGTGCTGCTGAACCGGTACACGCGCCAGGACGGGTTCGCCGTCGGCACCACGGTGCTCAACCGGCCGGGCGCCGAGGACCTGGACGAGGTCGGCTGCTACGTCAACACGCTGCCGCTCTTCGTCCCCGTGGACCCGGACGACAGCTTCCGCACGGTGCTGGGCAGCGCGCAGGAGGCAGCCGAGCGGCTGCTGGACGACGGTGACACCCCGTACCCGAAGGTGGTCGAGGCGCTCGGGGTCGAGCGGCCGCGCGACCACAACCCGGTGTTCCAGACGATGCTCACGCTGCTCGGCGGCCGGCCCGCGCTCGACCTCGGGCCCGGCCCGGTCGCCGAGTACCGCCCGGTCCGCCGCACGGCCGCCAAGTTCGACCTGATGCTGTACGTCGAGGCGGCCGACGACGCGTACGCGTTCGAGCTGGAGTTCAACACCGACCTCTTCACGCGCGAGACCGCCGGACGGATCCTGCGGAACTACGCGCAGCTCCTGGCCTCGCTGGCCGCCGCCGGCGTCGACGCCCCGGTGGGCGCGGCGTCGATGACGCGCGAGGCGGACCGGCGGCTGATCCTCGACGACTGGAACGCCACGTGGGCCGAATACCCGGCCGGGACGGTCGTCGACGTCATCGAGGAGCAGGTCCGGCGGACCCCGGACGCGCTCGCCGTGGCGTTCGACGGCGAGCACCTCACGTACGACGAGCTCAACCGGCGGGCGAACCGGGTGGCGCACCGGATCCGCGGGGAGCTCGCGGCGAGCGGGAAGGGGCCGTTCGTCGGCGTCTTCATGGAACGGTCCGTGGAGATGGTCGTCGCGCTGCTCGCGATCGTGAAGGCGGGCTGCGCGTACGTCCCGATCGACCCCGAGTACCCGGCCGCCCGGATCGCCTTCATGGTGCAGGACGCGGACCTGCCGCTGATCCTCACCCAGGAGCGGCACCGCGAGGCGCTCGGTGAGGTGACGGCGGACGTCCTCGTCCTGTCGGGTCCGGAGTCGTGGCACGAGGACGACGTCGACCCCGTACGGGAGTCGAGCCCCGCCGACCCCGTCTACATGATCTACACCTCCGGCTCCACCGGGCAGCCCAAGGGCGTCGTCAACCGGCACGACGCGCTCGCGAACCGGCTGCACTGGATGCAGTCCGCCTTCCCCCTCGCGGGCGAGGATCGCGTCCTGCAGAAGACCCCGTACAGCTTCGACGTGTCGGTGTGGGAGTTCTTCTGGCCGCTGATGACCGGCGCCGCCATCGTCGTGGCCAAGCCCGGCGGGCACCGGGACCCGGACCACCTGAAGGAGCTCATCCGCTCCGCCGCCGTCACGACCGTGCACTTCGTGCCCTCCATGCTCAACGTGTTCCTGGAGGCGGACGGCCTCGCCGCCCACTGCGGCTCGCTCAAGCGCGTCGTCTGCAGCGGGGAGGCGCTGCCGCGCAAGACCATCGAGGTGTTCGACGCCGCGCTCCCGGGCTGCGAGCTGCACAACCTGTACGGGCCCACCGAGGCCGCGATCGACGTCTCGCACTGGCCCTGTACGACCGACTACCCGGGCGAGATCGTCCCCATCGGCACGCCGATCGCCAACGTGCGGCTGTACGTCCTGGACCAGGACCTGCGGCTCCAACCGGTGGGCGTGCCCGGCGAGTTGTGCATCGGTGGCGTGGCCGTCGCCACCGGGTACCACGGGCGCGACGAGCTCACCGCCCGCATGTTCGTCGCCGACCCGTACGGCACCGCGCCCGGCGCGCGCCTCTACCGGACCGGTGACCTGGCGCGCTTCCTGCCGGACGGGCAGATCCAGTACCTGGGCCGCATCGACAGCCAGGTCAAGCTGCGCGGGCTGCGCGTGGAGCCCGACGAGATCGCCGCCGTGCTGCGGGACCTGCCCGGTGTCCAGGACGCGGCCGTCGTCGTGGACTCGTCGGGGCCCGCGCAGGCGCTCGCCGCGTACGTCGTCAGCCAGGCCTTCGACGCCGACGACCTGCGGGCCCGGCTGCGCAAGCTGCTGCCGGAGTTCCTCGTGCCGCAGTACCTCGTGGGGCTCGACGCCCTGCCCACGACGCCGAACGGCAAGCTCGATCGCCGGGCGCTGCCCGCGCCGACGGCGGGTGCCGCCGAGACCGCGGGCCCCGGCCCCGCACCCGCCACGGACGCCGAGCGTGCCGTGGCCCGCGCCTGGCAGGAGGTGCTCGGCCTGGCCGAACCGGTCGGTCTGGACAGCAACTTCTTCGCCCTCGGCGGCGACTCGATCCTCGCCCTGCGCGTCTCCTCCCGCCTGCGCGCAGCCGGCTACCCCGTGGGCCTGCGCGACGTGTTCGCCCACGCGACGCTCGGGGAGCTCGCCGCTACGCTCACCCGGGGCGGCGCAGCCGAGGCGGCCGTCACGCCCGCGTTCGCGCTCGTGGCGGACGAGGACCGGGCCCTGCTGCCCGCCGACGCGGTCGACGCGTGGCCGCTCACCAAGCTCCAGTCCGGCATGATCTACCACTCGCTGCTGGACGAGGACTCGCCCGTGTACCACGACATCTTCGACTACGAGCTCGCGGGCGTGACCGACCCGCAGCAACTGGCCCGTGCCATCCGTGAGACCGTCGCCCGGCACGCCCAACTCCGGTCGTACTTCGACCTGGAGAACTACGAGGAGACGCTCCAGATCATCCTCGCGGAGGCGTTGCCGGCCGTAGAGTTCGTGGATGTCTCCCAGCTGCCCTCCGGCGCACAGGACAAGGCCGTCGAGGACTGGATCGAGGCCGAGAAGCACCGCCCGCTCGATCTCGCCCGGCCGCCCATCCGCTTCTGCGTCCACGTGCGGGGCGCGGACCGCGTGAACCTGGCGGTCTCGTTCCACCACCTGATCCTGGACGGGTGGAGCGTCGCACTCGTCGTCGAAGAGATCCGGCGGCGGTGCGGCGAACTCCCCGGCGGGCGGGTGACGGCGTCGGCGCCGAGCTACGGCACGTACGTGGCGCTGGAACGCGAGAGCGCGCAGCGGCCCGAGGACCGGGCCACCTGGCGGCGCCTGCTCGGCGGCCACTCCGCGACGCTCGTCGCAGGCCGTCCGTCGCCCGGCCAGGAGATCGAGACCGCGGCGGTCGAGCGGATCGTCCCGGCCGACCTCGAAGCCCGGCTGCGCCGGCGCGCCGCCGCCCTCGGACTGCCGCTCAAGTCGCTCTACCTGGCCGCGCACTGCGCCGCGCTCGCCGAGCTCAGCGGCGCCTCCCGGGTGATCGCCGGCCTGGTCGGCAACGGCCGTCCGGAGATCCCGGGCGGGAGCGAAATGGTCGGCCTGTTCCTCAACACCCTGCCGTTCCCCGTCGAGGTGGGCGAGGCGGACGACCCGGCGCTGCCGGCCGCGGTCTTCGCGCGCGAGCGCGAGCTGATCCCGCTCCAGCGGTACCCGCTCGCCGACATCGAGCGGCAGCACGGGGGAGCGCTCTTCGACGTCGTCTTCAACTACACCGACTTCCACGCGTACGCGGCGGGAGCGGGCGGAGTTGGGGTAGCGGGTGGAGCGGGTGGAGCGGGTGGAGCGGGTGGAGCGGGTGGAGCGGGTGGAGTAAGGGGAGCCGGCGAGGCGGCGGCGCAGGAGGGCCCGGTGACGATCGCGAGCGCCCGCTACTTCGAGCTCACCAGCTTCCCGGTGCTCGTCCACGTCCACCGGGACCACTTCGCGGACGCCACGGAGATCGCCGTGTGCCATGACCCGTCCCGGATCAAGACCGCCACGGCGGAGGCGTTCGTCGACGACTTCCTCGCGGCCCTCGGGCGCTACGCGGCCGGCGAAGCGGCGGGCGGCGACGAGGACGAGACGGAGCTCGCCGTCGCCGGGATCATCGCGAAGGCGGTCGGCCGGCAGGCGGTCGGGGCGAACGAGAACTACCTCGACGCCGGGGTCGACTCGATCACCTCGATCCGCATCCTCGTCAAGCTCCGCAAGGTGTTCCCCGGCGCGGCGATGCGCGACGTGATGGAGGCGCGGACGGTCCGGGCCCTCGTCCGTCGCCTGGCGGGGCAGGCGCCCGTCACCGAGGCGGTGCAGGTGACGAAAAGCGCCGTCGCGGCCGGGCCGCTGCCGGAGGGCGTCGTCGACGCGTACCCGCTCACGGCCACGCAGCTGAGGATGCTCGAAGCGACGCGGCGCGACCCGGCGCAGTCCGCGTACCACGACGTCTTCGCGTACACCGTCGCCCTGCCGCTGGACGAGCCGCTGCTCCGGGCCTCGCTGCGGCGCATGATCGAGGCGTACGAGACCCTGCGGACCTCGTTCGACCTGGACGCGCGGCGGCAGCTCGTCCACGCCTCGGCCGAGCCCGACCTCACCGTGTACGACGACGGCTCGGCCGGCGCCTGGTTCGAGCGCGAGCGCGGCTCCGGCTTCGCCTGGGACCGGCCGCCGCTGCGGTTCGCCGCCCACCGGCTCGCGGAGGATCGTTTCGTCCTCTCGCTCGGTTTCCACCACGCGATCATCGACGGCTGGAGCCTGTCGCTGCTCGTCCGGGACCTCCTGCTCGCGTACACGGGCACGCCGGTGGAGTGGCCGCAGCCCGGTTCCTTCCGCGCCTACGTGGAGGCGGAGGCTTCCGCCCGAGCCTCGGAGGAGTCGCAGGGGTTCTGGCGGGACGTCCTCGCCGGACACCCAGGGACGGCGCTGCCCGGCTACCCGTCCGACGGTCGCGACGCGCGTTGGGCGGAGGCGACCGTCGTCGTCCCGGCCGCGCAGGAGGCCGAGCTGCGCGAGGTCGCCCGGAGCACCGGGCACCCGCTCAAGCACGTGCTCCTGGCGGCCCACCTGCGGGTCCTGGCGCTCGTCACCGGCGAGCAGGACGTCGTCAGCGGGGTGTTCACGCACGGCCGACCCGAGACGGACGGAGCCGAGGCGCTGGTCGGGATGTTCCTCAACTTCCAGCCGCACCGGGTGCGCGTCGACGGGCAGACGTGGCCCGAGCTGATCGACGAGGTGTTCGCGTCCGAGATGCGGGCGCTGGCCCACCGGCGGTGCGCGGCGCCCGAACAGCCCCGCTACGCAGCGCTGTTCAACTACACGGACTTCCCGGCCTATTCCGACGTGGCCGCCGATCGCGCGTACCTCACCGACGTCCGGTGGTTCGAGCACACCGACGCCCCGCTCCTCGCCACCGTGGGCCGCGACCCGGCCCGCGCCGCGCTGGAGATCACCCTCGACGCCGACGGACGGCGGCTCCCGCAGGCGGCGCTGGACGACCTGGCCCGCCTGTACTCCGCCGTCCTCGCCCAGATCGCCGCCCGCCCGACCGGCCGGGTCCACGACATCACCGACGAGATCCGCACCCGCACGGACGACCTCCGCGCGCGGCAGAACCCGTCCACCTGAGAGAGGAAAGAATCCGTGACAACGATCGACCAGAGCGCCCAGGAAGGCGTGCGCACCTTCGAGCAGCCGGACGGCTACCTCACCCACTACCGCGTGTGGGGCGCCGAGACCGCCCCCGACCTCGTCGTCATGCTGCACGGCGGCATGAGCCACTCCGGCTGGCAGGCGCCCCTCGGCACCCGCCTCGCCGAACTCGGCGCCGGCGTCGCCTTCCTCGCCGTCGACCTGCGCGGCTCCGGGCTCAACGCCGTGCGCGGACACATCCCCGCCGGGGACCTGGCTGTCGAGGACGTCGCCCGCCTCCTCGACAGCATCCGCGCGGCCCGCCCCGGGACCAGGATCCACCTGGCCGGCTGGTGCTTCGGCGCCCAGGTGGCGACCGTCGTCGCGGCCCGCCTCGCCGAGCGCACCGTTCTCGCCAGCGTGCTGATGGTCTGCCCCGGCTTCTTCTTCAACGAGCGGTACAACGACGTCCTCGACCGCTCCATCGACGCCGCCCTCGACGTCGTCGAGGTGCTCGACCTCGGCGTCGAACCGAGCCGCCCGTTCATCAAGATCCCGCTGCGCCCCGGCGACTTCACCGACGACGCGCACTGGCTCGCCGCCATCGACGCCGACCGGCTCAAGCTCGGGCACGTCACCGTCGGCACGGTCGACGCCTGGGAGGAGATCGCCGTCGCCTCCGAGAAGGACTACGCGCGGATCGGGCGGCTCCCGGTGCGGGCCGTCTTCGGCGGGCGCGACAAGCTCGTCGACAACGCCCGCGTGCGCGCCTTCCTCGAAGCGCACCCGGACCTGGAGGTGCACGAGCTCGACACCGGCCACGCCGTCCAGTTCGAGGAGCCGGACGCGCTCACCCGGCTGATCGCGGCGTTCGTCACCGGCGTCGCCGCCGGGCCGACGCCGTGACGCTCGGGATCGACCGCTACCGGAAGGCGCTGTCCACGCCCGGCGCGTGGGGGTTCTTCATCCCCGGGATGCTCGCCAGGTTCCCGATCGGGATGACCGGGATCAGCATCCTGCTCTTCGTCTCCGAGACGCGGCACGACTACGGCACCGCGGGCGCCCTGTCGGCCCTCGCCGCGATCGGGTACGCCGTCGCCGCACCGCAGCTGGCGCGCCTGGCCGACCGGGTGGGGCAGCGGAGGGTCCTGCTGTCCTGCGCCGCGGTGTGTGGCGTCAGCGGCAGTGCGTTCGTCGTGAGCGCGCTGCACACCGGCATGCCGCTCTGGACGCTGTTCGTGACGGCGGCCGTGATGGGCGCGGCCACGCCCGCGATCGGCTCGATGGTGCGCGCGCGGTGGAGCGGACTGCTGGAGAGCTCGCCGCTCAAGGGGACGGCGTTCGCGCTCGAATCGCTGGTCGACGAGGTGATCTTCATCGCCGGACCGGTCGTCGCGACCTCCCTCGCCGTCGGTGTGAACCCGACCGCGGGCATCATCGGCTCCCTCGTCCTCGTGTGCGGCGGCAGCGTCCTGCTGTCGCTCAGCGGCCGGACCGAGCCCCGGCGGCGGCCCGGCAGCCGTGTCACGGGCAGCGCCCTGTTCCTCGGGCCGGTCGCCGTCGTCGCGGGCGTGAACCTGTGCTTCGGCGGCATGTGGGGCTCGGTCGACATGGCCACCGTCGCCTTCTCCGGCGCCGAGGAACAGAACTTCATGGCGGGCGTGCTGCTCGGGATCTACGCGATCGGGAGCTCCGTGGCCGGCGTCGTGTACGGCGCGCGGGAATGGCCGGCGCCACTGGCGCAGATCCTCCGCGTGTCGACCGTCATCATGGCCGTCGGAATCCTGCCGATGCTCCTCGTGCACAGCTTCCTCGCCGCCGGGATCGTGCTGCTGGTGGCCGGGGCGAGCTCCTGCCCGGCGATGATCGCCGCGATGATGCTGGTCGGGGAGGGCGTTCCCGCCTCCCGCCGGACCGAGGCGATGGCCTGGCAGTCCACGGCCCTCTGGCTCGGGGTGGCGGTCGGCTCCTCGGCCAGCGGCCACCTCGCCGACTCCTTCGGCGCGCACGCGGCGTACGCCTTCGCGGCGCTGTGCGGCGGCGTGGGCTTCGTGGTCGTCATGGCGGGGCGACGGCGCCTCGAGTCGCGGCCCGCCCTGCCTGCCACACCCCCGTCGAACCTCCAGACTTCCGAGCCGGGTACCCGATGACCTCCTTTCCCTCCCCACCGTGGATCGCCGACCGGATCCGAGCGCGGGCCGAGTCCGCCGACGCTGCTGTCCGTTCCTGCGTCGCCCTCCGTACCACCCGCGCTGACACCACCTACGCCGAACTCTGGGAGCGCGCGCAGAAGACGGGCGCCGAGCTGTCGGCCCTGGGCATCGGACCCGGCGACCTCGTCGGCATCCGGCTGCCCTCCGGCCCGGGCGTCGTCGTCGCCATGCTCGCGAGCTGGCTCGCCGGGGCGGCCTTCCTGCCGATGGACGCGGCGGTGCCCGACGAGTACCGGGACCGGCTGCTGAGCAGATCCGGCGCCCGGGCCCTCGTCGACGCCGAAGGCCCGCACGCGCTCGCCGGAGCGGACGCGGGCACGGCGGCGCAGCTGAACGTCGGGCGCCTCGCCGACCGGGCGGCGTACGCCATCTACACCTCCGGCTCGACCGGCACCCCGAAGGGCGTGCTCGTCGGGCAGGACGCGCTCGCCGCGCACGCGGTGGGCGTCGCGGACCTGCTCGGGCTCCAACCCGCCGACACCGTGCTGCAGTTCGCGGGGCTCGGGTTCGACGTCGCGCAGGAGGAGATCTGGCCCACGCTCGCCGTCGGCGGGACGGTGGCGTTCCTGGACTCCGCCGCCCGGGCGCTGCCGTCCGTCGAACTGGCTTCCCGTGCTCGTGAGTTGGATGTTTCCATGCTGCAACTCCCCACGGCGTACTGGCGTCTGCTGTGCGCGGAGATGCAGGGCGCGGACGTCTCCTTCGCCGGCATCCGTACCGTCGTCATCGGCGGGGAGAGCGCCGGCACCAAGGACGTCCACACCCACCGCGCCGGACCGCTCGGCCACTGCACGCTCGTCAACGGCTACGGGCCGACCGAGACCGTCATCACCTGCACCGCCCTCGTCCTGCGCCCCGACGACCCGCTGCCGACCACCACCGGCCTGCCCATCGGCGACCCCGTCGGTGACCGGCGGCTCCACATCCTCGACGCCGGCCGGCGCCCGGCCGAGCCCGGCGCGCCCGGCGAACTCTGGATCGGTGGCACCCCGCTCGCCGACGGCTACCTCGACGACCCTTCGCGCACCGCCGAGAACTTCCGCCCCGACCCGTTCTCGGCGGCCGACGACGACGCCCCCATGTACCGCACCGGCGACCTCGTGCTGCGCCACCCGGACGGCGCCGTCGAGTTCCTCGGCCGCCTCGACAACCAGGTCAAGGTGCGCGGCCACCGCATCGAGCTCGACGAGGTGGACCGGCACCTGCTTGACACGCCCGGCGTCACGGCCGCCGCCGCCGTGGCGATCGACGACGGGACGGGGACGGGTGGACGGACGCTCGCCACCGTCGTCTCGGTCGGTCCGGACGGCCCGACGGCCGACGGGATCCGCGAGCACCTGCGGGCGCGCCTGCCCCGGCACATGGTGCCCGGCCTGATCCTCGTCCGGGACCGGCTGCCGCTCACCCCCTCGGGCAAGATCGACCGCCGGCCCGGAGCCCGACGTCGTCGCGCACACCGCCCAGGCCTCCGAACTCTCGCTCCTGCTGGACCTCGTCCGCACGCTGCTCCGCACGCCCGACTTCGGCCCCGACGACGACTTCCTCGCCTGCGGCGGCGACTCGCTGGTCGCCCTGCGCGTCAGCGGGGCGATGAAGCGGCACGGCTGGCGCCTGCGCGCCTCCGACCTGGTGGCGGCGGGCAGCGCGCGTGCGGTGGCGGCCCGGATGGAGCGGTTCTGAGCCCCGGCCGTTCTGAGCCCCGGCCCCATGATCCGTCATTCGTTATGAGGAGATACCGATGACCACCACATCCATCCACCGGCAACTGACCGCCTGGATCGAGAGCGAGGACTTCTCCTGCCTGGGGGCCAAGGCGGCGCTGCGCCGCGAGAGCCTGCGCCCCATCCAGGTGGGACCCATGGGCGAGGCCGCGACCACCGAGGCGCTGCACGACGCCCTGGGCGTCTTCGTCACCTACCACCTCCGCCGCGACCAAACAACCGCGGGGATCGGCGCCGGTGTCGTCGGCCGCGGCGG
>NZ_JBHWGV010000078.1:0-45228 GCF_042732955.1 Kitasatospora sp. NPDC059747
ATACTGTCTCCTTTTGGGCCCCGGGTGGGTGGTGGTGTGGCGTGGCCCGCTTTTGCGGGCGGGGTGCCCCGAACGACGGGCCGTGAGCCTGGTGTGGGCGGCGCTCGCGCTCGCGGGCGTCTTCCTGCTCGGCCGGGACGGCTTCGAGCGGCTCGACCTGACGGGCGCCGGGTTCGCGCTCGCCGCCGGCGCCCTGTGGGCGGCGTACATCGTCCTCAACTCCCGCTCCGGGGCCCGCTTCCCGCGCCTGGACGGGCTCGTGGTGGCGATGGCCGTGGCGGCGCTGATGAGCCTGCCGCTGGGGATCGCCGCCGCGGGCACCGCCCTGCTCGACCCCGCGGTGCTGGCGCTCGGGCTGGCCGTGGCACTGCTCTCCTCCGGCCTGCCGTACGCCCTGGAGGTGCTCGCCCTGCGGCGCCTGCCGGCGGCGACCTTCGCGGTGCTGATGAGCCTCGCCCCGGCGGTCGGCGCCCTGGCCGGCTTCCTGGTGCTGGGGCAGACCCTGTCGGCGTCGCAGTGCGCGGCGGTCGCCCTGGTGATGGCCGCGAGCGCGGGCGCCGTCCGCACCGGCCGGGCGTAGCGGCGGGCGCCGGCCGGGCCGGGCGGGCCTAGCGGCGGGCGCCGTCCGCACCGGGCGGACCTGGCGGCAGGCACCGGCCGGACCGGGCGGGCCTTGCGGCAGGCCGTCCGGACCGGCCGGGCGTGACCGTCACCCCAGCTCGGCGACCAGGCGGGTGGCGAGCGGGACGGGGACGGCGTGGCGGGCGGCGGCGCGGAGGAGGGCTCCGCCGATGGCGTCGAGCTCCAGGGGGCGGCCAGCCTCGGCGTCGCGTTGCATGGAGGACTTCGCGGTGGGCGGGAACGCGTCGTAGAGCGCCAGCGACTTCGCCGGATCCGCCGGGGCCCCGCACGCGCGGGCGACGGCGGCGGCCTCCGCCACGAGGGCCTCCAGCTCGGCGCGGTGATCGGTGCGGACGCTCCCGATCGGGCTCCGGTACCGGGTGGTGAGCAGCGCGAACGGCGCGAGGAACGCGAACTTGGCCCACAGCACGGCCGGTTCGTCCTCGCTCACCCGGGTGCGCACGCCCGCGCCGTCGAGCAGCCGCGCCACCGCGTCGAGCCGGTCGGCCGGACCGGCGAGGTCGATCTCGGTGAACGGGCTGCCGTGCTCGACCACGCCCGGCGCCACCCGGGCCGACTCGACCCGGACGACGGCCCCGACGACCCGCTCCGCCCCGAACCGCGCGCGCAGCCGCGCCGGATGCTCGATGCCGTTGAGCAGCGGCACCACCAGTCCGTCGGCGACGAGGGCGGGCGGCACCCGCTCCAGCGCCTCCGCCAGGTGGGTGTGCTTGACGGTCACCAGGCACAGGTCGACGGACTCGCGCAGCGCGGTGTCCGCCTCCACGGGTGCGGTGAACTCGCCGAACTGGGCGCTGCGCACCCGGATCCCGTCCCGGCGCAGCACCTCGGCGGTCGCCTCCCCGGCGAGGCAGATCACCCGGTGCCCGGCCCGCGCGAGCAGCGCGGCGAGCAGCCCGCCGACCCCGCCGGGGCCGAGCACGGCGACCGTCCGGCGGGGGCCGTCGGGACCGGAGGGAGCGGCGGTCGCGGGAGCCGGGGCGGGGGTGCGCGCGGTGGCGGCCGCTGCGCCGGGGCCGGGCGCGGCTTCGGGGCCGAGGACGGTCCGGCAGTCCGCCCACGCGGCCGGACTCAGGAGCGGCCGCAGCCGGGTGAACAGGGCGAGCAGGTCCGCGCCCCACCGCTCGCGGAAGGCCGGGTCGGTCCGGGCGAGGTCGAGCTCGTTGGCGGCGGTCAGCTCGGCGAAGTCGCGCAGCTCGGACGGGTCCGGGGTGAGCGCGCGGCCGGTGAAGCGGTCGTGGAAGGCGGCGTCCGGGCCGGGCAGTCCGGGGTAGGTGGCGCGGCGGTCGCAGCTCGCGTACCGGTGGACGATCCGCTCGGCCCCGGGGCCGATCACGGCGGCCAGGTCGGAGCGGCGGTCGAGCGGCAGGAGGGCGGTGGGGAAGCCGTCCGTCCCGTAGGCGGCGTGGCAGAGCCCGGCGAGCTGGAGGTCCGGGCGGGCGCCCCAGTCGGCGAGCCGGAGGCGGACGCGTTCCAGGTGGGCGAGCAGGGTGCCGCCTGGGTGCGGTACTTCGGCCGCGCCGAGCGAGCGCAGGAAGGAGACGGCATGGTCGATCGTCAACTCGGTGTTCCTCTCGGGGGATTGTGGGTCGGCACCCGCCGTGCCCCGCCTTGCGTCCGGAACGCGCGAGGACAGCGGGCGGGTTGCCGCCCTGGGCCCTGCAGCGATGATCGAGCCGCGCGGACATCCAAGTCAATCCACGGATTCACTGGGGAACCCCCAAGGGAAAGCTTGGGTCCGCAACGACGTACGGTGGCCGCCGTGACCCTCGACGATCTCCGCGTCTTCGCCGCGGTGTGCCGGGCCGGCTCGCTCAGCGCCGTCGCCCGCCGGCTGTCCTGCACGCAGTCCGCCGTCAGCCAGCACGTGAAGCGGCTCGAACGGGAGCTGGGCGTCGTCCTGCTCGAACGCCACCCGCGCGGCGTCGTGCCGACGAAGGCCGGGCAGCTGCTGCGCGCGGCGGCCGTCGACAGCCTCGGCGGCATCGAGCACGCGTTGCGCGGCATCGACGAACTCGCCCGCGGGGAGGGCGGATCGGTGCGGATCACGACCGGCGCCACCAGCATCCGGCACTTCATGTCCGCGGCCGTCGTCGACTTCCGCCGCCGCTTCCCGGGGGTGAGCCTGGAGTTCCAGACGGAGGTGTCCAGCCGCAGCTGCTTCGAGGCGCTCGCCGCGGGCCGCGTCGACCTCGCCTGGATCTCGCTCGGTGCGCCCGCGCGCGGGATCGAGCAGCGGCCGGTCGTCGAAATGCCCTGGGTGCTCGCCGTCGCCGCCGGGGACCCGCTCGCCGGCCGCACCCACGTCGACCCGGTCGACCTCCAGGACGCCCGCCTCATCGGGCTGCCGCAGAACTCCGTCTCGCGTTCCCAGCTCGACTCCTGGCTCGCCGGATCGGGCATCCGGCCGGTCTTCGACACCAGCGTCGCGGACTGGGACACCGCGATCCTGCTGGCCGAGCTCGGCCTCGGCCAGGCCGTCGTGCCCGCCCTCCCCGAGTGGCAGGGCCCGGGCCACCCCGGCCTGCGGCTGATCCCGCTGCCGGCCCTCCCCGCGCTCACCGCCGGCTGGGCCGTCCGCCGCTGGGACACCCTCTCGCCGCCGGCCCGCGCCTTCGCGGACACCGTCGCCGAGCACTGCGGGACGTGAGCGCGCGCCGCGCGGGCCGGGCGGACCGGCGGACCGGGCAGACCCGGCGGCGGTCTGCCGCGGATACCCGTCCGGGCGGCAAGCGGATCTGCTAGAAGTGGGAACGATCCGCCCGAGGGCGGGCGCCCGGGAGAGGTGATGCAGATGTGGCCCAGGGTCAACGGCATGCGGTCGATGGAGCTCGGCACTCCGGACGGGATGCGGGCGGAGCTGAACTCCCTGGCGCTGGCCGGGCACAAGACCGCCACCACCGGCCTGCTGGACGACTACGCCAAGGAAACCGAGGGCCTGGAGTACCCCGGCGAACGCCTGGCGCTGGTGGACGACCAGGGACGGTTCGTCGCCGCCATCGAGATCACGGGCGTGGAGGTGAAGCCCTTCGGCGAGGTGACCTGGGGACACGCGCAGGCCGAGGGAGAGGGCTTCACCTCACTGGAGGAGTGGCGCGCCGGGCACCGGCGGTACTGGGACCGCCTCGGCACCGCGGTGGAGGACCGCACTCCCGTCGTCTGCCTGGCCTTCCGCCTCGTCGCCGAGGACTGATCCGCCCCGGGCGCGGGGCCCCGGACCGGCAGCTGCGCTCAGGCGAAGGAGGCCAGCGCCCACACCGCCAACGTCCACGTCGGCAACGCCCCACACCGCCAACACGCCGCCACCGCCCCACGCCGCCACCGCCCTACGGCAGGAACGCCCCCACCGCCGCCCGCGTCAGCGTCCGGAAGCGCTGCTCGCCGAGGGCACCCGGGAAGTGGCCGCCGCGTTCCAGGCTGATCACGCCGTGCGCGGCCGCCCACAGCGTGTCCGTCACCTCGTCCACGTCCGCGTCCGCCCGCAGCACGCCCGCCTCGACGCACGCCCGCGCCGCCTCCCGCAGCACGTCGAGGCTCGTCGCGGCGGCCGTCCTGCACTCGTCGTCCGGGACGAAGCCGGGCACGCCCTCGCCGTGCATGACGCCGTAGAAGTTGGGCTCCTCCAGCGCGTTGGCCCGGTAGGCGCGGCCGAGGGCGGCCAGGTGCGCGGCCGGGTCGTCGCCGCGGGGCACCGCGTCCAGGCGGCGGCGCAGCCGGGCGAAGCCCTCCAGGTAGAGCTCCCGCGTGATGCCGTCCTTGGCCCCGAAGTGCCGGTACAGGACGGTGGTCGAGCAGTCCGCGGCGGCGGCGACGCGGCGCATGCTCAGCGCGGCCGGGCCCTCGGCGGCGAGCAGGCCGGCGGCGATGTCCAGCAGGGCGGTGCGCAGCGCGGCCTCGCCCAGGGCCTGGGCCCGGGCGAAGGCGCCGGTGGGTGATTTGGCGGGCATGCGGACGATTCTCCCGTACGCCCTAACCGCGCTCCGGCAGCGGGCGGTAGATCGGCACGCCCGCCTCCTCCAGCGCGGCCCGGCGGGCGAAGTACTCGTCGCCCATCGGGTCGACGCCGAGCAGCGGCATCGCGCTGCGCCACGTGGTGACGTCCTCCGGGGCGAGGTCGGCGGCCGTCGCGAAGTGCCGTTCGGCGGCGCCCGGGTGGCCGTGGCGCAGCAGCCACAGGGCGAGTGCGGCCTCGGTGCGGGCGCGCTGGCGCGCGGGGGTGCCCGGCTCGGTCAGTGCGGCGACGGCGGCGGGGTCGACGCCCGGGTCGCCGGTGGCCGCCCAGCGGCGCAGCGCGTCGAGCGTCAGGCCGGAGTCGAGGCCGCTCATCGAGCGGAAGAGGTCGGTCGCGAACTGGGTGTCGTTGGGCCGGACGATGCGGCCGTCCTCGTCGATCCAGACCGCGGTGGGGACGTTGAGCAGCTGGTAGAGGTCGGCGACCCGGCCGTCGACGTCGATCAGCGCCGGGTGGGTCGGCGCGGCCTCGGCGATCCAGGGCGCGGCGTCCTCGGTCCTGCGGTCGACGGCGACGCTCAGCACGGAGAAGCCGTCGGCGGCGAGTTCGGCGTGCAGGCGCTCCCACGTGGGCAGGTCGTAGCGGCAGCCGCACCAGGAGGCCCAGAAGACCAGCGCGACCTTGCGCCCGCGCAGGTCGCTCAGCGCGTGCCGGGTGCCGTGGACGTCCGGGAGCGAGAAGTCGGGCGCCTCGCCGGCGGCCAGGGCGGCGGAGCGGTCGGCGGCGGAGGCGCCGAGGGCGAGGACGCCGGCGGCGGGCTCGGCGGCCACCGGGCGGCCGAGCAGGGCGGCGAAGGCGGTGAGGTCGAGGCGGCCGGCGTCCTCGAACCGGGCGACGGCCGCCGCCGGGACGCAGACGTCGCCGCGGCACCAGCCCTGCGGTTTGCGGGTGAAGCCCAGCGCGCGTTCGACGTCCGCGTGGGCGAGCCAGACGTGCGGGTCCGCGCCGTCCGGCGCGGGGCGCAGGTCGGCCGCGACGCGGGTCTCGGTGTGGTCGTCCAGGATCGTCAGCTCGACGGTGCCGCTCATCGCACGCCTCCTCGATCGAAATAACGCCGTTACTTGAGAATAACGGCGTTATTTCGGGGACCGCAACCCCTCAGCGGTCCAGGAAACGCTTCAGCCCGTCCCGGACCCCGTCGGTCGGCACCGTCGCGGCGAACCAGGCCGCCTCGACGGCCAGTCCCTCGTCGATCGGCAGGTTGATCCCGCGCGTGACGGCCCGCAGGCAGGCGGCGACCGCCGTCGGCGCGTGCCGGACGATCCGGTCGACCAGGTGCCGGGCCGCGTCCATCAACTCCTCCGCCGGCACGACCGCGTTCACGATCCCCAGCTCGGCCGCCCGCGCCGCCGGGACCGGGTCCCCGGTGAGGATCATCTCCAGGGCGCGCTTGCGCCCGACGTGCCGCGGCAGCCGCTGCGAGCCGCCGAAGGGCGGCGGGAAGCCCAGCGTGATCTCCGGCTTGGCGAAGGTCGCGTGCCCGGCCGCGATCGCCAGCGGCGCCGCCTCCGTGATCTCGCAGCCCCCGCCGTACGCCAGCCCGTTGACGGCCACGACGATCGGCTTCGGGAACTCCTCGATCCGCCGGGTCAGCGCGTGCCCGCGCCGCACGACCTCGCGCAGCGCCCGTTCCGTCCCGCCGGCGATGCTGCCGGCCAGCGACGGGATGTCGGCGCCCGCGCTGAAGGCGCGCGTCCCGGCGCCGGTGAGGATCACGGCCCGGACGGTGTCGTCGGCGTCGATCCGCGCGAGTTCGTCGAGCAGCGCGTCGATCGTCGGGTAGTCGAGGGCGTTGAGCTTGGCCTCGCGGTCGATGGTGAGGGTCACGACGTGCGCGTCACGGGCCACCCGGACGGTGCGGACGGTCATTGCGGCTGCTCCCTTGCGCCTGGCTGCGGTCGGGACCGAGGCTAGGGAGCGCCGTGCAGGACAATCCACTCATTGTCCTGGATACACCTGGGTACCCACGGGAGGCACAGGCCCATGCGACCGCCCGCCTACAAGGCCGTCGTCGACGAGTACGCCGCCGCGATCCGCTCCGGCGCGCTCCCGCCCGGCACCCGCCTGCCCACCCACCGGGAACTCGCCCGCGAGCGCCGCGTCGCCCTCGCCACCGCGACCCGCGTCTACGCCGAACTCGCCGCCGCCGGGCTGGTGGTGGGCGAACAGGGCCGCGGCACGTTCGTCCGGGTCCGCAGCGGCTACGACGGCGTCGAACCCTCGCGCACGCTCCCGGTGCCGCGCCTCGCCGACCTCTCGTTCAACCAGCCGCTCGCCCCCGGCCAGGGCGACGACCTCCGCCACGCGCTGCGCGCCCTCGCCGCCTCCGGCGACGCCGAGGCCCTGCTGCGCCAGGACCCGCCTGGCGGGCACCGGCACGACCGGGCGGTCGTCGCCACCTACCTGCTGGGGCGCGGTGTCGACACCACCCCCGAGAACGTGCTTCTGACCAGTGGCGCCCAGCAGGCGCTGGACTGTGTACTGCGCGCGCTCACCCGGCCCGGCGACGTCCTGGCCGTCGACGCGCTCGGCTACCCGGGCATCAAGCTGCTCGCCGCCGCCCACGGCCTCGACCTCGCACCCGT
The DNA here is from genome assembly GCF_042732955.1 of Kitasatospora sp. NPDC059747. Lineage (NCBI taxonomy): Bacteria > Bacillati > Actinomycetota > Actinomycetes > Kitasatosporales > Streptomycetaceae > Kitasatospora > Kitasatospora sp. NPDC059747. Next base: position 7,240 of record NZ_JBHWGV010000078.1, read on the forward strand.
CCCGGTCACCCCGGCCGGCCCGGACCTCGACGCGCTCGACCGCCTGTGCCGGGCCCGCCGGGTCCGCGCGGTCTACACGATCCCCACCGTCCACAACCCGCTCGGCTGGGTGCTCGACCAGCGGCAGCGCGAGCGGCTGGCCGCGATCGCGACCGCCCGCGACCTCGTGGTCGTCGAGGACGGCACGTACGCGTTCCTGGAGCCCGCACCCCCTCCCCCGCTGCACGCCCTCGCGCCCGAACGGACCTGCTACGTGGCCGGGTTGTCGAAGAACGTGGCCCCCGGCCTGCGGTTCGGCTTCGCCGTCGTGCCCAAGCACCTCCTGCGGCCCGCCGCCTCCGCGCTGCGCGCCGCCGCGTGGGGCTCCCCGGGCCTGGTCACCGCGCTCGCCACCGGCTGGATCGCCGACGGCACGGTCGCCCGCCTGGAACGCCACCGCCGCGAGGACGCCGCCGCCCGCCAGGCCATCGCCCGGGCCGAACTCGCCGGGATGGACATCACCGCACACCCGTCGTCGTACGCGGTGTGGCTGACCCTGGAGGCCCACCAACGCCCGGACCAGGTGGCCGACCTGCTCGCCCGGGAGGGCATCCTGGTCTCCACCGCCGACGCCTTCGCCACCGGCCCGCACGTGCCGCACGCCCTCCGCCTCGCCCTGGCGACCCCGCCACGGCACGAACTCGGCGACGTGCTGGGGCGGTTGCGCAGGACGATCGAGTCCATCCCGCCGCCGTGACGCCCGGCCACGGCACTACCGCGAGGCCCGGACCGCCCGGCCGAAGCGGGAGGACCACTCACCGAGCCGCTCGACCAGTTCGGGCGGCTCGACGACGGTGAACTCCGCGCCGAGCGAACCGAGGGCCATGATCGGCCAGTTGAGGTCGTCGGCGGCCATCACGATCCGGCAGCGCCCCTCGTCCACCTCCTCGACCGCGCCCCACCGGCCGATCCGCTCGCGCACGCCCCCGGCCGGCGCGGCCACCACCGCCTCCACCCGGTACGGGCGGACCAGGCCGTTGACGCCCGCCCGGACGAACTCGGCGGCGTCGGCGGCCGGCAGCTCGCGCGGGGCGAACCGGCCGCCGCCGCCCTCGGGCGCCGTGAGCCGGTCGAGCCGGAAGGTGCGCCAGTCCTGCCGGGTGAGGTCGTACGCCACCAGGTACCAGCGGCGGTCCAGGCACACCAGCCGGTGCGGCTCGACGTGCCGGTCCGCCCGCCGGCCGTCCGCCGCCGTGTACGAGAAGCGCAGCCGCTCGGCGTCCCGGCAGGCCAGCGCCACCACCGTCAGCCCGTCCGGGTCCACCGCCGCCGCGGGGCGGCCGCCCCAGTCGACCGGCACCGTCATCGCCCGCAGCGCCTCCACCCGCCGCCGCAGCCGGGCCGGCATCACCTGCACCACCTTCGCCAGCACCCGCACCGACGCCTCGGCGATCCCCTCCACCGGGCTCTCCGCCGCCGCCTGGAGACCCACCGCCAGCGCGACCGCCTCCTCGTCGTCGATCACGAGCGGCGGCAGGGCGGCGCCCGCGGCGAGCTGGTAGCCGCCGTCGACCCCGCGCTGCGCCTCGACGGGGTAGCCGAGCTCGCGCAGCCGGTCGATGTCGCGGCGCAGCGTGCGGGCGGAGACGCCGAGCCGCTCGGCGAGCTCCTCGCCGGGCCAGTAGCGGTGCGTCTGCAGGAGGGAGAGCAGCCGGAGGGTGCGGGTGCTGGTGTTCGCCATGGCTCCAATTCTGCGCGCAATTCAGGTCAGGAAGTGGCCGCAATGGTCCCTACTGTGGTTCTTGTCCGAGGGAGCAGGAAGCAACACGGAAGGCGATCACCATGACCACCACCTCCACTGCCGTCGACAAGGCCACCGACACCACCGGCGAGCGCGCCGACCTCCTCGTGGCGCTGGCCAAGCAGCGGCACTTCCTGAGCTTCACCGCCCGCGACCTGACCGACGAGCAGGCCGGGGAGCGCACCACCGTCAGCGAGCTGTGCGTGGGCGGCCTGATCAAGCACGTGACGGTGGTCGAGAAGCTGTGGGCGAACTTCATCGTCGACGGCCCGTCCGCGTTCCCCGACTTCTCGTCCTTCACCGCGGAGGACTACGCCCGCCGCGCCGACGAGTTCCGCATGCTGCCCGGCGAGACCCTGGCGGGCATGCTCGCCGCGTACCGGGAAGTGGCCGCCCGCACGGACGAGTTGGTCGCCACCCTGCCCGACCTGGGTGCGATCCAGCCGCTTCCGAAGGCCCCCTGGTTCAAGGACGAGGCCTGGTCCGCGCGCCGCGTCCTGTTCCACGTCATCGCCGAGACCGCCCAGCACGCGGGCCACGCCGACATCATCCGCGAGGCCATCGACGGCGCGAAGAGCATGGGCTGACGGTCCGGCGGGCCGCAGCCGTGATCGGCTGCGGCCCGGCTACGGGCGGGCGCCGGTCAGACCGGGGTGATGCGGTAGGAGGGGAGGCCGCGGCGGCGTATCAGGAACTCGGCGACGACGAGATTGGGGAGCCAGGCGAGGAAGGGCAGGACGGCGTACGCGGTGTCGAACACGTGCGTGCCGTCCACGGGCCCGTCGGCGGTGAGCGTCTGGAGGAGGATCAGGACGCCGAGCCAGGCACGGAGGGTGACGGCGGCGTAGGTGAGGGCGAAGCTGCGGATCATCCAGGCGCGGTGGTTCGGCAGGTCGCCCCCGCGAATGGCGCGGTAGGCGCGCCAGGTCGTCCACGCCCACAGCACCGCGAGGCTGCCGAAGCCGAAGAAGCCGTCGAAGGCGATCGAGCTGACGAAGGACATCACGAACGCGGCCAGCGAGCCGAGGCCGACGCCCGCCAGGTACACCCGGCCCGTCCAGCGGTGGACCGCGCGGGAGCGGCGGCGCAGCGCGGCGGAGAACTGGAGCGGGCCGACGAACAGCGCCACCGAGGCCGTCACGATGTGGACGTAGAAGGCGAGTTGGATGCCGAGGGGGCGCTCGGCGTAGGTGGCGGCGAGGCCGCCGCGCGAGCCGTCGAGGGGCAGACCGGCCTGGGCGTAGGTGGCGACGACGTAGCCGACGATCCCCAGGGAGGTCAGGAGGACGACGGTCCAGGGGAAGCGGCCGCCTCCGGCGGGGCCGGTCCCCTCGGTCGGGGCGACAGCGGGCGGAGCCGTGGTGCTGGTCATGGGTGTCCCCGTTCTGGTCGGTGGAGCGTCCCCGGGCAGGGGGCCGGCGCGACCCGTCCCCCAATGTGGACACTGTGAACTTACGCGCGCATGTGGACGGCGTCAACATTTATTCGAACGTGCTGTCCCGCACCCCAACAACTGTGCAGCACAAGCGGGTTCACGAGGAGAGCCGGGCCCGGCCCGGTCGACGTGTTCACGCTGTTAACATCGGGCATGGATTCACAGCGAGCGGGCTACCACCACGGCAACCTCCGCGAGGCCCTCGTGCGGGCCGGCGTCGAGCTCGCGCGCGAGGGCGGCCCCTCGACCATCGTGCTGCGCGAGACCGCGCGCCGGGTCGGCGTCTCGCCCAACGCGGCCTACCGGCACTTCTCCGCCCTGCCGGACCTCGTCGACGAGGTCGCCCGGGACTCCCGCCGGCGCCTCGCCGAGGCCATGGACGCCGAGTTGGAACGGCGCACGCCCGCCGCCGACCCGGGGCTCGACGCCGCCGGCCGCCTCACCGCCGTGGGCGAGGGCTACATCCGCTACGCCCTGGCCGAGCCGGGCCTGTTCGCCACCGCGTTCCCGACCGGCGGCAAGACCCGGGCCCCCGAGCGCAGCGGGCAGGACCCCGCCCCCGACGACGAGGGCGACGGGGTGCGGCGCGGCCCCTTCGCGATCCTCCAGGAGGCCCTCGCCGCACTCGACGCCGCCGGCCTCCTCGCCGGACCCGCCGCGACCGCCACCTTCAACGCCTGGGCCGGCGTCCACGGCCTCGCCCTGCTCCTGCTCGGCCCCTACGCCGAACTCCCGGAGGAGGAACGGGAGTCCGCCCTCACCGACGGCGTCGCGTTCGTCGTCCGCGGCCTCACCACCGCACCGGCGACGGGCTGAAGCGATCCGCTGTCAGGCCGACTCGGCCACCGACCTCGCGAGCGCCGCGACCGTCCGGCGGACGTCCGCCTCCGTCGTACGCCAGTTGCTGAACGCCGCGCGGAGGGCCGGGACCCCGGCGTAGCGCGTCGGCGTGAAGAAGGCCTCCCCCGCGACCCCGGCGGCCAGGCCGGCGAGCCGCTCGGCGGTGGGGTCGTCGGCGAGCGTGAAGCAGACGACGTTCAGCCGCACCGGCGCGAGCAGGCGCAGCCCGTCGATCCCGGCCACCGCCTCCCCGAGGGCCCGGGCCCCGGCCACGCAGCGCTCGACGATCTCGCGGTGGCCCGCCCGCCCGTACGCGCGCAGCGTGAACCAGGCGGCGAGGGCGCGCAGTCGGTGCGAGTTCTCGGGGGTGAGGTGGACGAGGTCGGGGTGCTCGCCGAGAGAGCCGAGGTAGGCGGCGGAGTTCTGGAAGACGCGTGCCTGGAGGTCGCGGCGGCGGGTGAACTGCACGGCGCTGTCGTAGGGCACGTTGAGCCACTTGTGGAGGTCGACGCAGACGGAGTCGGCGAGGTCCAACCCGGCCACGAGACCGGCGTGTTCGGGCGTCAGGGCGGCGAAGGCGCCGAACGCGCCGTCCACGTGCAGCCAGAAGTCGTACCGCTCGCGGAGCGCGGCGATCGCCCGCAGGTCGTCGAAGTCGACGGTGTTCACGGTGCCCGCGTTGGCCACGACGACGCACGGGCCGTCCGCCTCCGCGAGCGCCCGCTCCAGCGCCGCGGGGTCGACCGCCTCACGGCCCGGCAGCGTCGGCACGGCGGTGAGCGCCGAGCGGCCGAGGCCCAGCACGGACAGCGCCTTGGCGATGCTGGAGTGCGCACTGGCGGACAGCACCCGTACCCGGCCGAGCGCGCCGGCGCCGTCCTCGGCGACGTCCACGCCGAGGCGCTCGCCCAGCCACTCGCGGGCGATCGCGAGGCCGACGGTGTTCGACATGGTGGCGCCGCTCACGAACGTGCCGGTGTGCGCGTCGGAGAGGCCGAAGAGCTCGCGCAGCCAGCCGACCGTCTCGCGCTCCAGGTGCTGACCGGCCGGGTCGAGCGAGGAGTTGGAGTTCTGGTCGGCGACGGCGGTGAGCCAGTCCCCCGCGAGGGCCGCCGGGGTCGCGCCGCCGGTGACGAACCCGAAGTAGCGCGGCCCGGCGCTCGCGCTCAGCCGCGGTTCCCAGCGCTCGCCGAACTCCGCCAGCGCCGCGCGCAGCCCGATCCCCCCGCCGTCCCCCAGCCGGACCGGCGCGGGCTCCTCCAGCGCCGTCACCACCGGACGCTCGTCGAGACCGCCGAGGAAGGCGACGGCCCGCTGCCGGGTCTCCTCCAGCAGCGCGGGCAACCGGTCCAGGTCGGCGGCGAGTTCAGGGTGCATGGGGTCAACTCCGTGGCGGGGAAGATCAACTGTGCCCCGAGCGTATCGACCGGCGCACCGGCCGTCCCGGTCCAATTCCACCCGAGTGGCCTGCCCCGGGCCCGCGGCATGGGCTAGCATGACCGCCATGACGACGTGCCGCGGATCCTGGTGGGCCCCCGATCGGGTGGCCTGACAGCGCAGCGCGTCATGTATCGGCCGTCCGGTGGGCGGCCGATTTGCGTTTCCCGGGCCCCCGCTGGACTCGACGCCAAGGACGGCGAACCAGTGGAGAACAGGACCCTCACACGCAGCACGGCCACGCACACCCCGGCCCTCACCTGGCCGCGTCTGCTCGCCACCCTGGCGGCCGGGCGCGACCTCCGGGCCGACGAGGCGCGGTGGGCCATGGAGCGCGTACTGGACGACGACTTCCGGCCGGAGCAGCTCGCGGGCTTCCTGATGGGCCTGCGGGTCAAGGGCGAGAGCGCCGCCGAACTGTCCGGCCTGGTCGCGGCCGCGCTCGACCACGCGGTGCCGCTGGACGTCGACGGCGGCCGGTGCGTCGACCTCGCCGGCACCGGGGGCGACGGCGGCTCGACCGTCAACATCTCCACCATGGCCTCCGTCCTGGTCGCCGCCTGCGGAGTGCCCGTCGTCAAGCACGGCGGCCGCTCGGCCTCCTCCAAGTGCGGCACCGCGGACGTCCTGGAGGCGCTCGGCATCCCGCTGGACCTGCCGCCCGCGGCCGTCGCCGAGGTCGCCCGCCGGGCCGGGATCACGTTCTGCTTCGCGCCGGTCTTCCACCCGGCGCTGCGCAACGCCGCCCCGGTGCGCCGCGCGCTCGGCGTGCCGTCCGCGTTCAACCTGCTCGGGCCGCTGATCGGTCCGGCCCGGCCGCGCCACCAGGTGGTCGGCGTCGCCGACCTGCGGGCGGCGCCCGCGATCGCCGGCCTGCTGGCCGAGCGGGGCACCTCCGCCCTCGTGGTGCGTTCCGAGGACGGGACGGACGAGCTGACGACGACCGCACCGGCCCGGATCTGGGCGGTCCAGGACGGCACCGTGACGGAGGAACGGCTGGATCCCGCCGGCCTCGGGCTCGCGCCGGCGCCCGCCGGGGCGCTCGTCGGCGGCGGCCCCGAGCACAACGCGCGCGTCCTGCGGGAGCTCCTGGCGGGCGCGACCGGCCCGGTGCTGGACACCGTCCTGCTCAACGCGGCGGCCGCCCTGATCGCCGCCCGGCCCCGGCCCGGCCGGGTGGTGCCGCGGTTCCCGGCCGCCCTGCACGAGGCGCGGCAGGCCGTGGAGTCGGGGGCCGCGCTGAAGACGCTCGACGGATGGCTGACGGCGGTCCGGGACGTGCGGACGGCCGGATAGCGGCGATTCGGCCACCCGGCGCGAGGGCATCGCCCGCCCCACGGGGGGAGGGCGGGCGACGTCCGCGCGCCGGGTGGCCGGCGGGTTCCGGCTCCCCCCGGGCCGGAACCCCCGCCCCCACGCGGGCGAACCGTCCACCTGTGGTGCCGCCCCGGAGGCCGCCGCTGCCCTGATCGGAGACGGCCTGGCCGGGAACGGAAGCGGAGAACCGCGGCCGCGATCGCCATTCTGGGCACGCGGCCCCCACCCCCACATGGGGGACCGGCCCCCATGTTCTTACGCGCCCCGGGATCCCCCGCACCCACCCGGCTTGATCAAACTCTTGTGCGAACCGTCTTCCGGCTGACACGCTCTGTGCCGTGACCACTCCTCCGAGCGACGCGACGGCCACGGCCACGGCCCTGACGGGACGCTGGTGGGAGCCGGGCCTGCGCCCCGGCGAGCCCGCGCGTGACGGCCGCCCCGCGTGGGCCGCCTTCGTCGAAGAAGCGGTCGCCGGCGCCGGGGCACCGCGGACACCCACGGGACCGCTCCCCGGAACCACCGGATTCCGCCCGGTCGTGGCGCCGCTCGTCCGGACCGCGCTGACCCGCGTGCGCACCGCGATCCCGCCGGAGCTCGCCGACCTCCCCGCGATCCGCGCCCGGTTCGCCGACGACCTCGCGGACGCCCTCACCCGGCAGGCCGCCCGCACGCTCGTCCTGGAACTCCACGCCGCCCGGACGAACGGCCGGCTGCCAGGCGCCACCCCAGAGAATCGTTTCCGCTCCTACATCAAGGCGACGGCCCACCAGTCCGGCCTCTCGGGCCTCTTCCACACCTACCCCGTCCTGGCGAGGATCCTCGCGCAGACCTGCCTGGCCGCCACCGAGGCACTCACCGACCTGCTGAACCGGTTCGCCGCCGACCGGGCGGACATCGTCACCACGCTGCTCGGCGGCACCGACCCCGGCCCGCTCACCGCCGTCCACCGCACCGGCGACCAGCACCGACGCGGCCGCACCGTCGCCGTACTGGGCTTCACCACCACGAAACGGGTCGTGTACAAGCCGCGCTCCCTACGGACCCACCGCCACTTCAACGCCGTCATCGACCGGTTCAACGCCCAGCCCGGCTCGCCCGGTCTGCGCGCCGTCGCCCTGGTCTCCCGGGGCGGCTACGGCTGGACGGAGTTCGTCGACCGCCGCCCGTGCGCGACGCCCCGGGACGTCGAGCGCTTCTACCTCCGGCAGGGCGCGTGGCTCGCGCTGCTGCACGCCTTCGACTGCACCGACCTGCACTTCGAGAACCTCATCGCGTGCGCGGACCACCCCGTACCGGTCGACCTCGAAACCCTCTTCCACCCGCCCGCACCGCAGCGGCCCGAGGAGTCCGTCGACCCGGCGGCCGTCGCCCTCGCCGCCTCGGTGCACCGGACCGGCCTTCTGCCGCGCCTGATCCTCGGTGACGAACAGGCCGTGGACGCCTCCGGGCTGGGCGGCGACGCCGGAGCCACCGTGCCCGGGGAGTCCGTGCGGTGGGAAGAGGCCGGCACCGACCGGATGCGGCTCGCCCGCCACCCCGGCGAACTCCACGGCGGCGCCAACCGCCCCACCCTCGCCGGCACGGACGCCGACCCGGCCGACCACGCCGACGCCCTGCTCGACGGCTACCGCCTGGCCCGCCGCATCCTCGCCGACGACAGGGACGGACTGCTCGCCCTCCTGCCGGCGTTCGCCGACGACGAGACCCGCGTCGTCGTCCGCGCGACGGCCGACTACGCCACGCTGCTCGACGAGTCCACCCACCCCGGCCTCCTGAAGGACGCGGCCGACCGGGACGCCCTGCTCCGGGACGCCCTCGCGGACGGCACCGACCACCCCGGCTGGACCGGGCTGGCCGACGACGAAGCGGCAGAGCTCTGGAACGGCGACGTACCCGTCTTCACCACCCGCCCGGGAACGGCCGACCTGTGGACCGGCCAGGGCAGGCGCGTGCGCGGCGCACTGGACCGCCCCGGCCTCGACCGGGTCGGGGAGCGGCTCGGGCAACCCTGCCCCCACCAGGAGTGGATCATCCGCGCGGCCATGACGAGCCGCTCGGCCACCCCGCCCCACCAGCCGGCCCCCACCCCGCCCAGGACTCCCCGCCCCGGCGCCCGACCCCCCTCCCCCGCCGACCTCCTGAACGCCGCCCGCCGGATCGGCGACACCCTCCTCGACGAGGCCCACCGCACCACCGGCCGAATCAACTGGATCACCCTCGAACTCCTCGGCGACCGCTACTGGCAGCCCGCCCCCGCCGGCGCGGACCTGGGCGGCGGCTACCCCGGCCCCGCCCTGTTCCTCGCCCAACTCGCCGAGCTCACCGGCGGGGACCGCTACGCCGAGGCCGCCCGCCAGGCCCTGCGCCCGGTGCCCGAACTCCTCGACCGACTCACGGCCCGGCCCGCGGAACCGCCACTGATCGGCTCCGGCGCGTTCACGGGCCTCGGCGGCCTCACCTACGCGCTGAGCCGGCTCGCCGTCCTCCTGGACGACCACGAGATCGCCGCCTGGCTCGCCCCGGCCGTCCAACTGACCGCCGCAGCAGCCGAAGCGGAACACTCCCCCACCCTCGCCGAGGGCACCGCCGGTGGCCTCGCCGCCCTCCTGGCCGTCGGCACCGCCGAAGCCCGGCAAGGCGCCCGCCGCTGCGCGGACGCGCTGCTCTCCCGCACGCTGCCCACCCAGCACGGCTTCACCACCGGAACCGCCGGCATCGGATGGGCACTTCTCCGCTTCGCCGAGACCGAGGACGACAGCACGGAACACAAGCGAGCCGGGCTGGCCGCACTGCACGCCGCCGCCACCTCGCCGACCCCCCGGTCGACGTGGTGCGAAGGCACGCCCGGAATCGCCCTCGCCCTCGCCGACAGCGGAGCCGCATCGGCCGACGAACACCTCAGCCACCACGTCAAGACCACCACCGAACGCACGGCCGCAGCCGGCCCACTCCCCACCCACAGCCCGTGCCACGGCGAACTCGGCGTCCTCGAACTGCTCGCCCACGTGAAGGACCCGGCCCTCGGCACCCGCACCACCGCCCTGCTCGCCGCACTCGACCGGGCCGGCCCGGTCTGCGGCACCCCGTCCGCCGTCCCGGCCCCCGGCCTCCTGACCGGCCTGGCCGGCATCGGCCACGGGCTGCTGCGGCTCGGGTTCCCCGACCACACGCCTTCGGCGCTGCTCCTGCGAGCGCCGATCGAACCACGGCCGTCACACCGGACGCCGTGACCCCCCGAACGAGAGGAAGAGCCATGGACATCCACGAGACCGTCCGTCGCCGGACGTCGCCGATCGTCGCCCAGGAAGCGGCCCAGGACGACCCGATCGGCGCGATCCGCCTCCGCCCGACCACCACCGGCCTGCTCACCCGCCGCGCCGAACTGATGGGCACCCGCGACCGCGGCAAGTGCACGATCGAGACGGTGACCTTCCGCTAGCCACCACTCACCCGACGGCCGGAGCCGGGGAGCCCAGAGCCCCCCGCCCCCGGCCGTCGGCACACCCGCACCGATGCACCCACCCCACCCCCTCACCTCCGCACCCCCTCCGCCACCCCCGGCGAACCCCACCCACCCGAAAGCCCATGCCCCGCCACCAAGCCCCGCGCAGCGGAACCCGCAGCGCAGGATCAGCTCCGGCGCCCCCAGCGGCGCCCCTTGCCCTTGCCCTGGTCGTCACCATCGCCCTCGGAACCGGTGCCAGCGCCCGCACCCGCGCCCGCACCCGCACCACCACGCGGAACCTGCGGGTCCTGGCCGGGTCCGCCGCCCCGCTCCCAGTGGGACCACTCATCGCGCGAGCCGAGCAGCGTGTCGGTGAGGCTCGGGAGGTCGTCCATCGGTGTCTCCTCGGCCCAGTCCGGCCGCCGGCGCGGCTCTGCGGCGTCGGTCGGGGCCTGCCCCTCGCCGACCACCGGAAGCTCGCGGGTGGTGTCCGCGGGCTCCTCGCGCCACAGGCCCGGGGGAACCCGGTCCTCGGCCCGGCCGGGCGCGACCTTGGGCAGCACTGCGGTCCGGTCGGTCTCGTCGGCCGGCACCTTCGGCAGCACGGCGGTCTCGTCCGTCGCAGCGGGGCCGCCCGACACCCGGGGCAGCACAGCGGTCTGGTCCGCCGAAACGGGCGGAACAGGCGGAACGGGCGGAGCAGCCGGAACCGCCGGAAGCTTCGCAGTCTGCTCCGCAGCCGACTGCCGATCCCGCAAGGACAGCTCACGGGTGGTCTCGTCGACCTCCTCGGCCGAACCCCGAGCACCCGAACCCTGAGCACCCAAGCCCTTAGGCGCCCGCAGCTGAGTGGTAGCCGCGTCCTCCGCACGCCCCGCCGCCGTCTCGGCCGCAGCGGAAGCCGCAGCAGCGGCCTCCGCAGCCGCAGCGAGCGCGGCCGCCTGGGCCAGCCGGGCCTCCTCGGCGCGCTGCAGCGCCTCCTCCGCACGGCGGCGCTGCTCCTCGCGCTGGAGCTCCCGCTGCCGCTGGAGTTCCGCCTGCGCGGCCGCCTCGGCGGCGAGCCGCTTGCGCTCGGCGGCCTCGGCGGCGAGCCGGGCCTCCTCCTCGGCCTTGCGGCGCGCCTCTTCCTCGGCCCGTCGGCGGGCTTCCTCCTCGGCGCGGCGCCGCGCCTCCTCCTCGGCCTTGCGGCGGGCCTCGGCGGCGACCCGCTCGGCCTCCTCCTTGGCCAGCCGCTCCTTCTCCGCCTGCTCGGCCCGCAGCTGCTCCAGGAGCTCCTGCCGCTTGCGCTCGGCGGCCTCCGCCTCGGCCTTCTTGCGGGCCTCCTCGGCGGCGCGCCGTTCGGCCTCCTCCCGCGCGAGCCGCTCCTGCTCGACGCGGGCGGCCTTCTCCTTCTCGGAGAGGGGCAGCTCGCGGTCGAGCCGGTGGCGGATCGCGGTGGTGACGAAGCCGGGCGCCTGGCTGCCGTCGACGACCAGGTAGCGCGCCGGGTCGGCCGCCGCGAGGGCGAGGAAACCGGCCCGGACCCGCTGGTGGAATTCGGTCGGCTCGGACTCCAGCCGGTCCAGCGCCTCGGTGAAGCGCTCCCGGGCCTTGGTCGGGTCGACGTCCAGGACGACGGTCAGGTCGGGCACCAGACCGCCGGTGGCCCAGCGGGAGATCCGGGCGACCTCGGTCGCGGCGAGGTCGCGCCCGGCGCCCTGGTAGGCGATGGAGGAGTCCATGTACCGGTCGGTGATGACGACGGCGCCGCGCGCGAGGGCGGGACGGATGACATTCTCGACGTGCTCGGCGCGGTCGGCCGCGTAGATCAGGGCCTCGGCGCGGTGGGAGAGGCCGGTGTTGCCGACGTCCAGGACGAGGCCGCGCAGCCGCTGCCCGACCGGGCTGCCACCGGGCTCGCGGGTCAGCACGACCTCGTGGCCCTTGCCGCGGATCCATTCGGCGAGCGCCTGGGCCTGGGTGGACTTGCCGGCGCCGTCGCCGCCCTCCAGGGCGATGAAGAAACCGGTGCCGGTGGTGCGGTGCGCCGCCGGGCCGCTGCCGCCGCGCACGGCGTCGACCAGGTCGCGCCCGAACGGGGCGGTGCCGCGCCGGTCGTCGGTCTTGACCAGCACGACGGCGGCCAGCACCAGGGTGAGCAGGCCGGCGGTGGCGACGGCGAGGGCCGCGCCACCGTGGATGAAGGTGAACGAGCCGGGCTCGACCGTGCCGTACTCGACGTCGCCGTAGGCGCCGGCGATCAGCGGGACGGCGACCAGCGCGGCGCCGACGACGGCCCGCAGCACCGCGTACAGGTGCTCGGTGACCTTCGGCAGCCGGGCCTCCTCGACCTCCTGGGCGAGCAGGGTGCGCCCGGCCGAGACGACGATCCCGGCGGCGAGGCCGGCCAGCACGGTGAGCAGGAGGACCAGGACGTAGTCGAGCACGAGCCCGGCCAGGATCAGGGTCACGCCCTCGGTGATCAGCGCCAGCGCGAGCAGCCGGCGGCGGGAGAGGGCGGGCAGGGTGGCCCGGGTGAGCCGGACGCCGGCGGCCGGCGCGCCGGTGGCGGCGAGCACGAGCAGGCCGTAGCCGATCGGCCCGGCCCGGTGCTCGACGGCGGTGAGCAGCGCGAGGGCGGCGACGCCGGCCATCGAGGCGTAGGCGGCGGCGACGGCGAAGGTGAAGTAGGGGGCGCCGCCCGTGCGGCCCTTCTTGAGGGCGGGGCCGGGGGTGGCGTCGGTCGGGGCGCGCAGGCCCTGCAGCGGTGAGTACGGGGCGGCGGTGACCGCGCCGAGGGCCAGCTGCTGGAGGTAGCCGCGGACGGCGGAGGCGGTGAACAGGCCGGCCGCGCCGAGGGCGGCGAAGGTCACCTGGTGGGCCCGGAGCCAGTCCGAGCCGAGCGCCGCGAAGATGTTGTTGAGCAGGGTGAGGCCGACCAGGCCGACGGCGGCGAGCGGCAGGCAGACCCAGCCGGTGAACCGGTCAACGCTCCGGACGGTCTCCAGGTGGGCCGCGGACGGCCGCTGCTCGGCGAGGGGGGCGTACGGGTCGGCGGGCGGCAGCAGGCCGGGGACGGCCGCGTCCTTGGCGACGGCCCACACGCGCTCGGCGGCGCCGGTCACGAAGACGGTGGCGAGCAGGACGTACGTGGCGGCGCCGGACGGCTTCGGGCCGGAGCCGAGCCACACGATCCACCACGGCGCGACGCCGATCAGCAGGGCGCGCAGCGCGTCGGCGCCGAACAGCGTCCAGCGCCGGTCCAGCTTGCCGGCGACCAGCCGGTGCACCGGTCCGAGCAGCAGGACGCCGGCGATCAGGGTGGCCGCCAGCCGGGCGGCGAAGACCCCGGCGACGGCGAAGGCCAGGCTGCGCGGCAGCTCGCCGAACCCGCCGCCGAGGGCGGCCGCGATCACGGTGAGCGCGAGCAGCACCAGCAGGCCGAGCCGGTCGGCGGTGCCGCCGATCAGCTGGTTGGTCCACAGCCGCCGGTAGGACCGCGTGCGCAGCAGCGCGCGGGCCCGCTCCACCGGGGTTCCGGCGGGCGCGACCTCGGGCAGGTCGGGCATGGCGGCTCTGGCGGCCGGGGCGGCGCTGGGGGTGGGCTGCTCCTCGCTCGTCATACGGTCAGCGTAGCGGTCGGGGGTTGGCCGGAAAGAGACGAACGACGTTCCGGATCGGGCTCATCACCGGGTTGTGACGATCCCCGCACACACACCCGCCGTCCCCGAACGGTCCCGCCACCGCCCTCGCACGGCCCACGCCCCCTCCGCGAACGGTCCCGGCCCCCTCCCCCGAACGGCCCACACGACCTTCCCCGGACACGCCTCGGGCCCGCACCCCCGGTGAAGGGGGCACGGGCCCGGGAGCCGCCGTCGGAGGATCAGCCCTCGTCGGTGGCCGTGGCCTTGCTCGCGGTGGTCTTGCTCGCGGTGGTCTTCTTCGCCGCCGTCTTCTTCGCCGCGGCCGTGGTGGTCTTGGCCGCCGTCTTCTTCGCGGCCGTCTTCTTGGCGGCGGCCGTGGTGGTCTTCTTGGCCGCCGTCTTGGTGGCGGTCGCCTTCTTCGCCGGGGCCTTCTTCGCGGTCTTCTTCACCGGCCCGCGCGCCCGCTTCTCGGCGAGGAGCTCGTAGCCGCGCTCCGGCGTGATCGAGGCGACGTCGTCGTCCTTGCGCAGCGTGGCGTTGGTCTCGCCGTCCGTCACGTACGGTCCGAAGCGGCCGTCCTTGACCACGACCGGGCGCTCGCTGACCGGGTCGGTGCCGAGCTCGCGCAGCGGCGGGGCCGCGGCGGCCCGGCCGCGCTGCTTGGGCTGCGCGTAGATCGCCAGCGCCTCGTCGAGGGTGATCGTGAAGAGCTGGTCCTCGCTCGTGAGCGAGCGCGAGTCGGTGCCGCGCTTGAGGTACGGGCCGTAGCGGCCGTTCTGCGCGGTGATCTCGACGCCCTCGGCGTCCGCCCCGACCACGCGCGGCAGCGAGAGCAGCCGCAGCGCGTCCTCCAGGGTGACGGTGTCCAGCGACATCGTCTGGAACAGCGAGGCGGTGCGCGGCTTGACCGCGTTCTTGCCGGTCTTCGGCGTGCCCTCGGGCAGGATCTCGGTCACGTACGGGCCGTAGCGGCCGTCCTTGGCGACCAGCATGTTGCCGCTGACGGGGTCCTGGCCGAGCTCGAAGTCACCGCTGGGCTTGGCCAGCAGCTCCTCGGCCAGCTCGACGGTGAGCTCGTCCGGCGGCAGGTCGTCCGGGATGTCGGCGCGCTGGCCGGGCTCGCCCTCGACGGCGGAGGCGCGCTCGACGTACGGGCCGTAGCGGCCGACGCGCAGCGTGATGTCGTCGCTGATCCGGAACGAGCTGATCTCGCGGGCGTCGATCGCACCGAGGTCGGTGACGAGCTCCTTCAGGCCGCCCAGGTGGTCGCCGTCGCCGTTGCCGGCGTCGGCGGCGCGCCCGGTCTCGACGCCCTCGCCCTCGCCGAAGTAGAAGCGCTTCAGCCACGGCACGGACTGCGCCTCACCGGCGGCGATCCGGTCGAGGTCGTCCTCCATCTTCGCGGTGAAGTCGTAGTCGACCAGTCGGCCGAAGTGCTTCTCCAGCAGGTTGACCACGGCGAAGGAGAGGAAGGAGGGGACCAGCGCCGTCCCCTTCTTGAAGACGTACCGGCGCTGGATGATCGTGTCGATGATCGACGCGTACGTGGAGGGGCGGCCGATCTCCCGGTCCTCCAGCTCCTTGACCAGCGAGGCCTCGGTGTAGCGCGCCGGCGGCTTGGTCGCGTGGCCCTCGGAGGTGAGCTGCTCGGCGGCCAGCGGGTCGCCCTGGACGACCTGCGGCAGCCTGCGCTCGCGGTCGTCGAGCTCGGCGTTCGGGTCGTCCGCGCCCTCGACGTAGGCCTTGAGGAAGCCGTGGAAGGTGATGATCTTGCCGGAGGCGGAGAACTCGACGTCCCGGCCGTCGGCGGAGGTGCCGCCGACCCGGACGGTGACGGACTGGCCGACCGCGTCCTTCATCTGGGAGGCGACGGTGCGCATCCAGATCAGCTCGTACAGCCGGAAGTCGTCGCCGCTCAGGCCGGTCTCGGCCGGGGTGCGGAAGCGGTCGCCGGAGGGGCGGACGGCCTCGTGCGCCTCCTGGGCGTTCTTGACCTTGCTGGCGTAGGTGCGCGGGGCGTCCGGCAGGTAGTCGGCGCCGTACAGCTGGGTGACCTGGGCGCGGGCGGCGGAGATCGCGGTGTCCGACAGCGTGGTCGAGTCGGTGCGCATATAGGTGATGAAGCCGTTCTCGTACAGCTTCTGGGCCACCTGCATGGTCCGCTTGGCGCCGAAGCCCAGCTTGCGGCTGGCCTCCTGCTGGAGCGTGGTGGTGCGGAACGGCGCGTACGGCGAGCGGCGGTAGGGCTTGGACTCGACGCTGCGGACGCCGAACGAGGTCCGCTCCAGGGCGACGACCAGCTGGCGGGCGGCCTGCTCGTCCAGGTGGAGCGTGTTGGTGCTGCCGGCCTTCAGCCGGCCGTCCGAACCGAAGTCGCGGCCGCTGGCGATCCGCTTGCCGTCGACGCTCGACAGCCGGGCGCCGAAGGTCTCCGGGTTGGCCGCGTCGGCCGGGGTGCGGCCGGTGCTGAAGGTGCCGACGAGGTCCCAGTAGGACGCGCTGCGGAAGGCCATCCGCTCGCGCTCGCGCTCGACCACCAGGCGGGTCGCGACGGACTGCACGCGGCCGGCCGAGAGCTTCGGCATGACCTTCTTCCACAGCACCGGCGAGACCTCGAAGCCGTAGAGGCGGTCGAGGATGCGACGGGTCTCCTGGGCGTCGACCAGGCGCTGGTTCAGCTCGCGCGGGTTGGCCACCGCCTCCTGGATCGCGGTCTTGGTGATCTCGTGGAACACCATGCGGTGCACCGGCACCTTGGGCTTCAGGACCTGCTGGAGGTGCCACGCGATGGCCTCGCCCTCGCGGTCCTCATCGGTGGCGAGGAAGAGCTCGTCGGACTCCGCGAGCAGCGACTTCAACTTGCTGACCTGGGACTTCTTGTCCGCGTTGACCACGTAGATGGGAGCGAAGTCGTGGTCCACGTCCACCCCGAGGCGGCGCACCTCGCCGGTGTACTTGTCCGGCACCTCGGCCGCGGTGCTGGGCAGGTCGCGGATGTGCCCGACGCTCGCCTCGACGATGTAGCCGGGGCCAAGGTAGCCCTTGATCGTCTTCGCCTTGGCCGGCGACTCGACAATGACGAGTCGCTGTCCGTGCGCGGTCTCGCTGCTCGGGGACACCTTCGCTCTTCTCTCCCGGTCGTTATGTGAGCTGGTCGGCGCCGGCAGCACGGGCTGCGCTCCGCCCGACCCCTCCACCGTCCCGGGGCTGCCGCTGAACGACGACCCCACCAGCGGAGTGTGACCGTACCCCGGCCACCCTTGTCAAACGGACGGATCCCGCGTTTTCACTTGCCAGGCCCACCGACGCCACTCGAACGGTAACCCGATGATGGAGCATCGCGCCCCGTGGAGGGGGGCATCGGCGGGTTCCGGAGGATGGAATGACGGATTTCAAGATCTGTCAACGGAGTATCCGCGGAGCGCGGGGCTCCGGATGGTTCGGTCCGCCGGGGCGGCCGACCGAACCGGCCCCGGCCCTGCGGATTCAGCCGACGACGGCCGCCAGCAGGCCCGCCCCGGCCGCCAGGCAGCAGGTGCCGAGCGCGCTCCACAGCAGGTCCGCCACCGCCGGGCGGCTGATCTCCCCCGCCGCCAGCACGACCCGGTCCGGGCGGCGCGGGTCGTAACAGATCCGGACGGACGTGCCGGGGGCGAAGCGGACGGGACGGCGCAGCGGCGTGTGGCCGCGCGGACGGGCGAGCACCCGCTCGGCGCACCGCCCCGCTCCGGGGCCGCCGACCGACGGCAGCGCCGAGAAGGCGAGCAGCGGCGCGCTGTCGAGCTCGCCGCGCGCGTCGTCCTCGGCGACCACGACGGCCTCGGCCGGCACCCCCCGGCGGCGGACCCGGTGGCGAAGGCGCACTTCGGCGGCGCACCAGAGCAGCAGCGCGCCACCGAACAGGGCGAGCACCAGCCCGCCCACGACCGCCGTCGTCCTGTCCACCCCTCGCCCCCCGGCTCCCCAGCTCTGTCCACAGCCTGTGGACAGAGCCTCGCAGCGGGCGGCCAACGCGGGACGGCCGCCGGGAGGCCGACGGACGAACCGGGGGCTACCGGGAGGTGAACCGGGCGCCCGCCCGGTCCGGGAGGCAGGCGCCCGTCCCGTCCTGGCAGGCGGGTGCCCGTCCCGTTCGGGCAGTGGGGCGCCGGGGCTTCGGCTCAGGCGACGGGGCGGATGAAGCCCTGCTCGGTCAGCAGCCGCAGCGACTCCGGCACGCGGTCCCGCAGGACGACCCGGTCCTCGCCGAGCAACTGGGCGATGGCGTCCACGATCTCGCCCGCCGACAGCGTCCCGTCGCAGACGCCGACGAAGCCCGCACCGACGGTGTCCACCTTGGTGGCCCGCCGCATGCCGCGGTTGTGACGCAGGATCACGTGCTCCGGGTCCTCCGCGCCGGGCGCGCCGACCTGCTCCTGGACGACCTCGTCGGCCAGCACGTACCGGGCCGCGAGCAGGCCCGCGTCGTCGTGCGAGCGCAGGAAGTCCTGCCGGTCGAACCACTCCTCGATGTGCGGACCGAGCGGTTGCTCCACCGGGTGCGGCCACTCCTCCACCCGGACCGTCGGACGCTCGGCGCCGCTCGCCCGCAGGGTGATCCAGCCCATGCCGATGCCCTCGACCCGGCCCGCCTCGAACGCGTCCAGCCACTCGCCGTAACGGGCCTGGTAGTCGCCGCCCGGACCGCGGTGGTCGCCGCCGTCGCGCAGCCACAACTCGGCGTACTGGGCGACGTCCTGGACCTCGCGCTGGACGATCCAGGCGTCCAGCCCGGTGCCCGCGACCCAGCCGGCCAGCCGCTCGTGCCAGTCCTCGCCCTTGACGTGCTGCCAATTGGCCAGCAACTGGCAGTAGCCGCCCGGCTCCAGGTGGGCAGCCGCGGAACGGACCAGGGTGCGGCACAGGTCGTCGCCGGCCATGCCGCCGTCGCGGTAGGTGAACCGGCCGGCCGGCGAGATCACGAACGGCGGGTTGGAGACGATCAGGTCGAACTTCCGCTCCCCGACCGGCTCGAAGAGGCTCCCGGCGGCGGCCTCGGTGTTGTCGAAACCGGACAGCGCCAGGGTCAGCTCGGAGAAGCGCAGCGCGCGCGGGTTGAGGTCGGTGGCGGTCACCTTCTGGGCGTGCCGGGCCGCGTGCAGCGCCTGCACGCCGGAGCCCGAACCGAGGTCCAGCGCGGCGCGGACGGGCCGACGCACGGTGATGTTGGCCAGCGTCGTGGAGGCGCCGCCGACCCCGAGCACCAGGTCCCTGCGGGCCACGCCGTGCGCCGTCTCGCCGGAGCCGATGCCGCCCGCGCCGCCCACCGCGCAGCCCAGGTCGGAGACCACCCAGGCGTCCGAACTGGGCAGCCCGGCGACCTCGTTGGCGTAGGGGCGGACGTCCACGGTGGCACGCACCAGGTCGCCGTCCGGGCGCAGCCAGCCGTCCGCGAGGCAGTCCTCGACCGGCAGCGCGGCCGCGGCCGCCTTGTAGGGCACCGGCTGCTGGAGCAGGAACAGCCGGACCAGCGTCTCCAGCGGGCCGTCGCCGCGGGTCGCGCGCAGCGCCGGGACCGCCTCGCTGCGGGCCAGCGCCGCGTAGCCGGTGGGCCCGAGCAGGTCGAGGCAGCCGTCGGCGGTGAACGAGGCGGCGAGCAGCGCCTCGCGCAGCTTGGCGAGGCGGGTGGGGTCGAGAACGGGGCTACTGATCACCCCGCCATTGTCCCCCGGGCCGCGGGCGCACCCGCCGTGCCCGGGCCGGGCGCGACGGGTGTGCCTCGGGCGTGCGGCGGGTCAGCTCGCGCTGGGCGCGGGCGCGGACGGGGCGGCGGCCGGCGTGGTGGCGGGCGTGGCCGCCGGGCCGGCGCTGCCCGTCGCGGACGGGGCCGGGGTGCCGCCGGGCGCGGCGGAGGGGGCGCCGGTCGCGCCGTCGGTCGGTGCGGCGGTGCCCGGAGCCGTCGCCGGGGCCGTGCCGCCGCCGCCGCTCGGGGCGGGGGTGGCCGACCCGGCGCTCGGGGCGGCGGTGGCCGCGGAGGGCTTGCAGCCGTCCTGCTTGGCCATGGCCGCACCGAGGTCGCCGCGCTGGAGTTTGCCCTGCGCCTGGGTGGACAGCGTGGCCAGCTGCTGCACCTGGTCGGCGACGCTGCGCAGCCCGTCCGCGAACTTGGACTGGTCGGCGCTGGACAGCGCGTCCAGCTTCTTCTGGACGTCCAGGTAGCCGTCGGCCGCCTTGTTCAGCTCGGCGACGGTGTCCTTCTGCAGGTTGGCGCCGTCGTCGACCTTCGGCGCCCCCGCCGCGTCGATCGCCTTCGCGATGTCCTGGTTGGTCTTGGCGAGACGCCCGACGTCGGCGGAGAGCCGCTTCTGCAGGTCGGCCGGGGCCTCGCCGGTCTTCACCTGGCCGGTGTCGGCGAGCGCGGTCTGGGCCTGGGCGATCGGGTCCTTGGCCGCGCCGCAGACGTTCGACGCCCAGGACTCCAGCTGCTTGCTGTTGTCGTCGCCGCAGCCGACGGCTCCGAACGCGAGCAGCACGCCGAGGGCGGGTACGGCCAGCAGTCGCTTGTTCACCGGGAGAAGCCTTTCGGTTCGGTCGTCTTCGGTCGTCGAACCTACACGCCGCCGATCCGCTCCCCGGTTCCCGGCCGTCCTGGCCGGGTTCGGGCCCGACGAAGGCCCGCCCCGGGCACGCCCCGGGCCTCGCTCAGCCCGAAGCCGGTACGTACCCGGCCCTGACTCGGTACGTACCGGCCCGAACTCAGGCGCGCTCGACGCGGATCGGGTCCCCCGGCCGGACCGTCCGCAGCACCTGGGCGTCGCCGTCCAGCGCGCCGAGGATGTTGCAGGCACTGGCCAGCCGGCACTCGTCGCCACGCGAGATCGGCGTCGGCCCGTACGGCAGGGCGAGGCTGTCGCCGTCCGTCCAGAACGCCACCGTGCCCGGCTCGACGACCTGTTCGGCGTCGTCCTCCCGCAGCACGCTGACCGGCGTCCCGAAGTAGACCTCCTCGCCCCAGGTGCTGGCCGAGGAGCCGATCGGCAGCTCGGCCCAGAGCGCCTCGGCGGTGGGGGTGGCCCGCAGGGTGGCGGTCGCCTGACCGGCCGGCCACAGAATGCGTATCCGCATGGTCGTCCTCTTCCGCGACAGGTCCGATCGTCGATCGTGGATGGTCGATCGTCGATCGGACCCGGTCGTGCCGGAAGCAGCGAACCGCCGGATTCAACAGTTTGTCAACGGGATCCCGAGGAATGGACGCACGGCGTCACGGGGCTGCGGCGTCACGGCACTGCGACGTCACGGCACTGCGGCCACGCAGGCTCAGGGGTCCGCCCGGCGAAGCCGGAGACCGTCCAGTCCCCCAGGTCCTCAGACCGCGAGGGCGTCGACCGAAACCGGCCAGCTCATCCGGATCAGGCCACCGTCCGTGCCGTTGGTGACCTCCAGGTCCTCGACCAGGCCGGTGATCACCGCCAGGCCCAGGGTGTCCTCGTCCGGATCGCCGCCCTCGGCCGCGCCGGAGGCCGGAACGGCGGACGGGCCCGCCTCGTCCTCGACCTCGATGAGGAAACGCTTCTCCTGATCGGTCAGCGCGACCCTGACGGTGCCGCCGATGCCGCCGCGCTGGTGCAGCCCGACCGCGCGGGAGCACGCCTCACCGACCGCGAGCCGTACCTCGTCGAGCACCGACTCGTCGACGCCGGCCCGTCTGGCGACTGCCGCGGCGACCAGTCGGGCCGTGCGGACGTGCTCGGGAAGCGCGCTGAATCGAAGTTCGACGGTTGCCATCTCTCCCCCTCGGGGTGCTCCGACCGGGGCCGACGCCGCGGCCCCTGCGGGCCGGCCGAACCGGCCCCGGTGCGGCCGGGGACGACCGGGGCGAGGCGCCCCGACCGTCCCGACCGCGTGGATCGGGCGGGCCGGCCACCAGGACCGGCCCGGCCGCATCAGTCGGTCGCGTTGACCGCGTCGTCCACCGAGGTGTGGATCGGGAAGACCTTGGTCAGGCCGGTGATGCGGAAGATCTTCAGGATGCGCTCCTGGTTGCAGACCAGGCGCAGCGAGCCCTCGTGGGCACGCACCCGCTTCAGACCGCCCACCAGTACGCCCAGACCGGTCGAGTCGAGGAAGTCCACGCCCTCCATGTCGACGACGAGGTGGTACTTGCCGTCGTTGACGAGCTCGACCAGCTGCTCCCGCAGCTTCGGGGCGGTGTACACATCGATCTCGCCGCCAACCTCGACGACCGTGCGATCGCCGACTGAACGGGTCGACAGGGACAGGTCCACGGAACCTCCAGCACCTTGCCTTGCTACGTCATGTGCGTTCCTCGGCCGGACGGCCGCCACCGCATGGTCGCGAGCCCCGGGCGCGCCCAGCCAACGCGTGGCAAGCCTCGGCGCTGCGACCCACGGCCATACGGCCGTCACGGCCACATTCAACCACCTGCGACCATGCCCGCACGATGGCTTACGACGATTCTCCGTCACGCCGGTGACACACTGGGTCCCCATGCCGCCCCGACACAGCCTGCCCGAGGCACTGCTCACGACCCTGTCCACCACCAGGGGGCGGTCCGACCGGCTCACCCATACGGAGCACCTTCCCGCCCGACCTGCGCGTTATGCGCCTTGGCCGGACTCGATCCGCGCCGAGATCACGGCCGCCGCGCGCGCCGTCGGCGTGGAACAGCCCTGGGCGCACCAGGCGGAAGCCATGAACCTGGCCAAAACCGGCCAGACTGTGGTGATCGCCACAGGCACCGCCTCGGGCAAGTCGCTCGGCTACCTGGCCCCGGTCCTGAGCGATCTGCTGGACGGCACCGAGGCCCGCAACGGCCGCGGCGCGACCGCCCTCTACCTCGCCCCGACCAAGGCGCTCGCCGCCGACCAGCGCCGCCGCGCCGCCGAACTCGCGCCGCCCCGGGTCCGGGCCGCCCTCTACGACGGCGACACCCCGCCCGAGGAGCGCGAGTGGGTCCGCCAGTACGCCTCCTACGTGCTCACCAACCCGGACATGCTGCACCGGGGCATCCTGCCCGCCCATGCCCGCTGGTCTTCATTTTTCAAGGTGCTGCGCTACGTGGTCGTCGACGAGTGCCACAGCTACCGGGGCGTGTTCGGCTCGCACGTCGCCCAGGTGCTGCGGCGGCTGCGCCGCATCTGCGCCCGCTACGGTTCGTCACCCACCTTCCTGCTCGCCTCCGCCACCACCGCCGACCCGGCCGCCACCGCGGGGCGGCTGACCGGCCTGCCCGCCGTCGCCGTCACCGATGACGCCTCGCCGCGCGGACCGATGGTCTTCGGCCTCTGGGAGCCGCCGCTGACCGAGAACGTCGGCGAGCACGGCGCACCCGTCCGCCGCACCGCCACCGCCGAGGCGGCCTACCTGCTCACCGACCTCGTCGAGCAGCAGACCCGCACCGTCGTGTTCGTCCGCTCCCGGCGGGCCGCCGAACTCGTCGCCCTGCAGGCCCAGGACCAGCTCGGCCGACCGCTCGCCGAGCGGGTGGCCGCCTACCGCGGCGGCTACCTCGCCGACGAACGCCGGGCCCTGGAACGTGCCCTGCACAGTGGTCGGCTCCTCGGCCTCGCCTCCACCTCCGCTCTCGAACTGGGCGTCGACGTCTCCGGCCTCGACGCCGTCCTGATGGCCGGATACCCCGGCACCCGGGCCTCGCTGTGGCAGCAGGCGGGCCGGGCCGGCCGCGAGGCCCAGGGCGCGCTCGCCGTCCTGATCGCCCGGGACGACCCGCTGGACACCTACCTGGTGCACCACCCCGAGGCGCTGTTCGCGGCGCCTGTCGAGGCCACCGTGCTCGACCCCGACAACCCGCACGTCCTCGCCCCGCACCTGTGCGCGGCCGCAGCCGAACTCCCGCTCACCGACGCCGACCTGGAGCTGTTCGGCCCCTCCACCGCACCCCTGCTGCCCGTCCTGGAACGCCGCGGCCTGCTGCGCCGGCGCAGCGACGGCTCCTGGTACTGGACCCGCCGCGAACGCGCGGCCGACGCCGTCGACCTGCGCGGCAGCGGCGGCAGCCCGGTGCAGATCGTCGAGGCCGCCACCGGCCGGCTGCTCGGCACGGTGGACGCCTCCGCCTCCCACACGACCGTCCACACCGGTGCCGTCCACCTGCACCAGGGGCGCACGTTCCTGGTCCGCGAGCTCGACCTGGAGAACTCCGTCGCCCTGGTCGACGCGGCCGACCCGCCGTACACCACGGCTGCCCGGGACATCACCTCCATCTCCGTGCTCGACACCGACACCACCGTCCGCTGGGGCGAGGGCCGGCTCAGCTTCGGTTCGGTGGAGGTGGTCAACCAGGTGATCGGCTACCTCCGGAAGCGGATCTCCACCGGGGAGATCATGGGCGAGAGCAAGCTCGACCTGCCGCCCCGCACACTGCGCACCCGGGCGGTCTGGTGGTCCGTCACCGAGGACCAGCTGCTCGACGCGGACATCCCGCTCGACCGGCTGCCCGGCGCCGCCCACGCCGCCGAGCACGCCTCGATCGGACTGCTGCCGCTGTTCGCCACCTGCGACCGCTGGGACATCGGCGGCGTCTCCGTCCCGCTGCACCCCGACACCGAGCTGCCCACCGTCTTCGTCTACGACGGCCACCCGGGCGGGGCCGGCTTCGCCGAACGCGGTTTCCAGCGGGCCGTCCAGTGGCTGACGGCCACCCGCGAGGCGATCGCCGCCTGCGAGTGCGAGCGCGGCTGCCCGTCCTGCGTGCAGTCGCCCAAGTGCGGCAACGGGAACGACCCGCTGGACAAGACCGCGGCCGTCCGGCTCCTGGACGTCCTGCTGGCCGGCGCCCCGAAGGCGGCGGACGGGGCTCCCGCCCCCACCGACACGGACTCATGAACCCTCCTCCACCGGGGTGACCGCGGCCCGGATCGGTCCGGCGCGGGCCCGCGCTCGCGCCGGACCGACCGAAAGCCGCACCGGCAGCCCCGCGACGGGCACCTCGGCCACCACCTCGACGGCGTCGTCGTCCCGGTCCAGCACGCAGGACACCAGGCCCGCGCCCTGCGCGGCGACGATCCCGGCCGCCCGACCGCACCCGCCGTCCGGGTCCAGCAAGAGCCGGTCCGCCGCCGCGAGGGCCGCGAGATCGGCCGCCGCCTCGGCCCGGTGCCGGGCGGCGACGACCGCACCGACCGCCATCGTCGCCGCGAACACCGAGCAGCCGAGCATCGCGAAGGCCACCAGCCAGACCGTCGCCGAGCCGGTGTCCGCAGCCCCGCCGAGCCCGCGCGCCGCAGCGACCCGGGACCGCGCGCCCACGATCGCCGGCACCAGCCGGCGGGTCAGGACGGCCATGCCGTTCCTCCTCCCACCAACGTGTCCTCCCGCGCCGCCACCGCGACGGCGCTCAGCCGCACCGAGAGCAGGCCTCCGAGCCTGCCGGGCGCGCCGCAGGGCGCGTCCACCGTGACCCGCACGGTGTCGGCCGCCAGGGCGACCTCGACCTGTGCCCCGGGCGGGGCCGCCTCACGGGCGACCACAACGGCGTCGGTCTCCCCGCGGGCCGCGGCCCGGGCGCCGACCCGGGCCGCGTCCACGCACCGGATCTGGGCCGCCGCGGCGAGCACGCCCCAGATCAGCAAGGCCGCGAGCAGGACCAACGCCGGCATGGCCACCGCCGTCTCCGCCGTCACGAACCCCGCGTCACCGCGTGCCCTGCCGCGCCGACACCCGCTACGTCGCATGGAGCGCCCGCTCCAGCAGATCGGTCAGCGCCCCGGTGACGGTCGCGCTGGTCACCACCTTGTAGAGCCCGGCCGCGAACGCGCACGCGCCCAGCGTGCCGACCGCGTACTCCGCCGTGGTCATCCCGGCGTCCGAGCGGCCCCTGGCCCGAACCACCCGCCGGACCCGGCGCGCGGTCCAGCGTCCCCGGCGCCTCCACACGCCCGGCAACGGCCGGGCCGGAAGGGCGTTCACGAGCCTGGGCGCGATCACAACAGCCATGGTTTTCTCCTCATCGGTTTCGGTTGCACGCGATGCGTTGCGATGCGTGCGATGGATTCGGCGGACTCAGTGGATTCGGTGGATTCGGCGGGGCTGCCGGGGCCCCTCACACCGCAAGTGCGAACCGGCTGGTCAGCCCCACGACGACCGGCACGACACCGATCAGCACGAACGCCGGAAGGAAGCAGAGCCCGAGCGGCGCGGTGGCCAGGACCCCCGCCCTGCGGACCCGGGCGTGGGCCGCCCTACCCGCAGCCGTCCGCCGTGCGTGGGCGAGTCCGATCAGGGACCCGGCCACCGGGGAGCCCCCGAGGCTCGTACGGACCATGCAGCGGACCAGCGGTGCCAGCGAGGGGTGCTGGTCGCCCAGCCGGTCCCAGCACAGCTCCGGCGGTGCGCCCAGGGCCAGTTCGGCCCCGATCGCCACCAACCGGGGTCCCATCGGAGCGTCCACGCTCCGCCCGACCGCCATGACCGCCACGGAAGGCGAGGCAGCCGAGCCGAGGCAGGCCGCCAGCAGCTCGGCGCTCAGCGGGAGTTGCCGGGTGAGCAACTCCTCCGTCAGCTCGGTCCGCCGATCGGCCGGTGACCGCGCTCGTGCAAGCGCCTGGTAGGCGCCCACCGCCAGTACCACCCCCAGCAGCAGCCCGAGGCCACCGCCGAGCACCAGAGCCGCTCCAGCGCCCGCCAGTGCCGCCATCACCGACCGCCGGAGCACCCCGGCCCCACCCGCCTCCCGCGCCAACGGCGCCGACCGCGCCGCGGGAACCCGACCGAAGAGCCTGACCGAGGCTCGGCGCCGCCTCACCCACCGGCGCCCCGGCACAACTCCCGCCGCCACAGCGGCCATCAGGACCGCCACACCCCACATCACCCGGCCACCGCCTCTGCCCTGGCGCTCCTGCTGCTCACCGGCCTGCGCCAGGCCCGGCGGCGTGGCAGGCCGCTCAACGCCCGCCCGACGCCCCGGACTCCCCACTCGCCACGTACTCGCCCGGAGCGGCGTGTGGCGGCCTTCAGGGCCCGGGCGCCCGCCCTCCCGGTCCTCGGCGCCCACGGCGCCCACGAGCCCGGAACAGCAGCGCCGCGCCCCGGGCCTGCGGGGCCCTCCAAGCCGCCCCGAGCCGCCGCCCGCACGATCCGAGCCGTCCAGGCCACGCCCAGCCCCTCCAGCACGGCACCCACCGCGAGGCAGCCGAGCCCGGCAGACGTGTGCAGGAGGACGTCCACCGGCCTCGCCCCCATCGCA
This sequence comes from Kitasatospora sp. NPDC059747, assembly GCF_042732955.1. Lineage (NCBI taxonomy): Bacteria > Bacillati > Actinomycetota > Actinomycetes > Kitasatosporales > Streptomycetaceae > Kitasatospora > Kitasatospora sp. NPDC059747. The sequence goes on from NZ_JBHWGV010000078.1 coordinate 34,324, forward strand.
GTGCCCAGTAGCAGCCCGGCCGCCGGCAACATCGCCAGGACAGCGATCGTCGTTCGAGGCCCCGTCAGTTCACCGGCGATCTCCTCGGCCAGGGCCTGCTCGCCGCGCAGCGCCTCCGCGACCCGGTCCAGCGCGGCGGCCAGCCCCGCGCCCCCGTCGGACGCCACCCGCCAACAGGCCGCGATCGCCGCCGCCCCGCTCCCGCCCGGCAGTTCGGCGAGCAGGTGCAGCGCAGCGGGAACGTCGCCCCCGTAGCGGCCGGCCGCCAGCCGCGCCACCGGCTCCTCGCCCAGCCTGCGCAGGGCATCCGGGTCGGCCGCGGTGCGCGCCGTCACCACGTGGAGCGCCTGCTCCGGTGTCGACCCGCTGCGCAACTCCCCTGCCAGCCCGGCGCAGAGCTCGATCACACCGGCTGCCCGGCACCTTGCCCGCGCCGCCACGGCCCGCCGCAGACGCCACCTCCGGAGCGGCACCACGGCGAGGGCACCGACGAGCACCGGCACCGGCGAGGCTGTCACGTACCCGGCCGCCAATCCCACCGGGAGGAGCAGCAGTTCGGGAACCAGCCACTGCGGCGGCCCGAGTGCACCCACCGGCCTCATGGGAGGCACCGGCGGCCCGGCGCCCGCCAGCACCAGCCTGGAACGCCGCCCGCCCGGCAGCTGCTGCTGCACCACGTGCCACCCGCCGAGCGCGACCACGCACAGCGCAGCGGCCCACCACAACGAAATCTGACCGTCGATCATCTCGTGAACCTCCTTGTCATCAACGTCGTCCACGTCGTCCACGTCATCGGCCTTTCCGGCCCCAGTCCCCCAGCAGCGCGAGGGCACCCACCGAGAGCACGCTCAGCAGCAGGACGAAGCCGAGTTCCGCCGCTCGCGCGCTCGCCCCCGCGAGCCCTGTCACGGCGGACCCGCCGAGAGCGTGACGCCGCGCGCCGCCAGCAACCCGAGCAGTCGCTCCCAGCCCGCCTTCGGGGCCATTCGGCCCTCCGCCGTGAACTCCACCGCCGGGATGGTCACGGCCAGGCCCTCGCGGTCGCCCGCCAGCGTGTGGATCTCGGCCACCCGGCGCCGCCCCGAGCCCGGCTCCCGGACCAGGTGCACCACCAGGTCGAGTGCGGCGCGCAATTGGCTGTGCAGCGACGGCCGGTCGAGCCCGGCGAGCGAGCCCAGCGCCTCCAGCCGCACCGGCACGTCCGCCGCCGTGTTGGCGTGGACCGTCCCGCAGCCGCCCTCGTGGCCGGTGTTCAGCGCGGCCAGCAGGTCCGACACCTCGGCCCCGCGCACCTCGCCGATGACCAGGCGGTCGGGCCGCATCCGCAGCGCCTGCCGGACGAGGTCCCTGAGGGTGAGCTCGCCGAGCCCCTCCTGGTTGGGCGGTCTGCTCTGCAGCCGGACCACGTGCGGATGGGCCGGTCGCAATTCGGCGGAGTCCTCGGCGACCACGATCCGCTCGTCCGGGCCGACGAGGCCGAGCAGGGCCGCGAGGAGCGTGGTCTTGCCCGTCCCCGTGCCGCCGGAGACCAGGAGCGACAGCCGCGCCCGCACGATGCCGGCCAGCAGGCCGGCGCCCTCGGGTGGCAGCGTCCCGCCCGCCACCAGCTCGGCGAGCGTGAACGGCCGGGGCCGGCAGACCCGCAGCGAGATGTGCGTGCAGCCGGCCGCGATCGGCGGCAGCACGGCGTGCAGCCTGGTGCCGTCCGGGAGCCGGGCGTCCACCCAGGGACGGGCGTCGTCCAGCCGCCGCCCCGCCGCGGTGGCCAGCCGGTGCGCCAGCCGCCTGACCGCCTCGGCGTCGGCGAAGCGGACCCCGGTGGCGCGGTGCAGGCCGCCGCCACGGTCGACCCACACCTCCCCCGGCCCGTTCACCAGGACGTCCGTGACGTCGGGCGCCGCCAGCAGCCGGTCCAGCGGGCCCGCACCCACCAGTTCGGCGCGCAGGGAGCGCACGGTGTCCAGGACCTCGTCCCCGCCGAGCGGCGGCCGGGTGGCCCGCAGCGCGGCGGCGACGGATCCCTCCGTCGGGGCGGCGCCCGACTCGGCCAGCCGCAGCCGGACCGCGTCCAGCAGCGCCGCAGTCCGCTCCTCCCGGGCCGTCCGCCCGTAGGGGCACGGACGGGACTGTTCCGGTGGCCCGTCGGGTGGCGGGACGCTCCGGAGCAGCCGGTGCTCCCGCGCACCGCCGCCCCGGCCGGGCGAGCCGCCCATCCCGCCGGCTCCGGCGGAAGCGCCGGTGCCACCCGAGCCGGACCCGATCCCCGTTCTGCGCAGACGGACCATCAGTACACACCTCCTCCGACCGCCGGCACCGGCGGCAGCACTTCGTCCAGGAAGGTCGCGCAGAAGCGCGCGAGCGGGCCGTTGTCCCGCGTCCCGGGCGGCACGCCCTTCTCGACGTCCTCGACCAGCCCGGGCTCCCGCTCCAGCTCTCCCGCGAGCTCCAACCGCAGCCCGCGGGCGATCCGCCCGGCCGGGAGGCCGCGCGCCCGCAGCGGGCGCACCACCGCCCGGACGTCCCCGAGTCGCATCCGGACCGCCGCCGCGACCCGGTCGGCGGCGGCCACCGCCCGCAGTTCGGCCGGGACCACCAGCAGCGCCAGGTCCGACTGCTCCAGCGCCTGCCCGGCCGCCGCGTCGAGGTGGCGCGCCACGTCGACCACGACGAGCCCGCCGCGCCGTCTGGAGGCCGCCAGGACGCTGCGCATGGCCTCGGGCGGCACGGCCAGCGTGTCGCCGCGGTCCCACGACAGGCAGGACAGTCTGGACGGCCGTTTGAGCGCCGGCAGCGCCCGGGCCAGCTCGGTCCCGCTGACCCGGCCGCGCGAGCCGGCCAGATCGGGCCAGCGCAGCCCGCGGGCCGTCTCTCCGCCCAGCAGGATGTCCAGGCCCCCGCCCAACGGATCCCCGTCGATCAGCATCGTCCGCCGGCCGGACCGCGCCGCGGTGACCGCGAGGGCGCACGCCAGGGTGGAGGCCCCGGCGCCGCCGCGGCCGCCGAGCACGGCGACGGTGAGCGCCGGGGGCCCGACGCCCTCGGCCGCGTCGGCGATCCGGTCGAGCAGCCAGGCCTCGGCATCGGGGAGGAACAGCACGTGCTCGGCGCCGAGTTGGACGGCTCTGACCCATACCTCCGGGTCGTCCAGGTCCAGCCCCAGCAGCAGGACCCCGGCACGCCGGGGCAGCCCGGCGCAATGGGCCACCTGGTCGTCCCCGACCAGGACCAGCGAGGAACTCTCCCAGAGCCCGCGCGGCGGCGGGGCGCCCCGGATCAGCTGCGGCTCGGTGCCCGCGGCCGCGCAGAGCCGCACCAGGTGCTCGGCGAGGCGCTCGTCCTCGGTGAGGACCAGCGGCCCGGTGGCTCCGGGCCCCTCGACGGTGGTGTGGCCGGTGATCGGCGTCGACATGGTGCTCTCCCCTCCGCGCCGTCGACCGCTGTTCACGGCCGACGACGCACGTCCGACGGTTGGGACGGACGGCCGCCCGGGAGGGCCCGGGAGAGGCCCTGAGGGAGGCCCCGGCGACCGCCGCCGAACCTCACGGTGGGGGCTGATCGGGATTCCGTCATCGGGCTTCCGAATCCCTGTGGACAACTCGGCGCCTGTGGATAAATGCGTTCACCCGGGCGGGGGGCTAATGAGCCAAGAATTGACGAACCGGGATCACGGAGATGAACCGGGGACTCCGGTCGCACTTACCGCGCGACCTCGTCGGACTCCTCTCACGGAGCCGTCCGGCATCCCGGACCGCCGCGACGGGGGCGGCAAGTGGCCATCGGCAGGCATGAGCAAATGGCGACGCAGAGTGACGAAAGATGGTGGGCGGGCCCCGCTGCCGACACCCCCTGTACACCGCGGGCGGTCGGCCGGGCACACTCGCCGTGAAGGGCCTTCAAGCCCTGAAAATGGCCCCGGACGTGCGACGACCCCCGCCGGGGGGGAGAGCGGGGGTCGTCTATCCACAGCCCGACTCGGGGGGGAGGAGCCGGACCGGGTTAGCACGGTCGCGAACGATCCGTGACTTCCATGGTGTACCCGAGAGGCCAGAAACACAAACCCGCACGCCCGCGAGTACGCCGAATGGCGGGGTGTTTTTGCAGCTCCCTCTATCCTCGGTTCCCGTGGACACCACCGAGAACGCCGACGACCGCGCCGACCACTCCGCGGGCGGCGCCACCGGGCCCGCCGACGCTCCCGCCCCCGCGCACCCCCGGCCGGGCGGCACCCGCACGGCGGCCTTCTTCGACCTGGACAAGACCATCATCGCCAAGTCGAGCGCACTGGCCTTCAGCCGACCCTTCTACCAGGGCGGCCTGATCAACCGTCGGGCCGTACTGCGCAGCGCGTACGCCCAGTTCGTGTTCCTCGTCGGCGGCGCGGACCACGACCAGATGGAGAAGATGCGCGAGTACCTCTCGTCGCTCATCCGGGGCTGGAACGTGCAGCAGGTCCGCGAGATCGTCGCCGAGACGCTGCACAACCTGATCGACCCGATCATCTACGACGAGGCCGCCTCGCTGATCGAGCAGCACCACGCGGCCGGCCGGGACGTGGTGATCGTCAGCAGCTCGGGCTCCGAGGTGGTCGAGCCGATCGGCGCCCTGCTCGGCGCGGACCACGTGATCGCCACCCGGCTGAAGATCGAGGACGGCTGCTACACCGGCGAGATCGAGTACTACGCCTACGCCGAGAACAAGGCCTCCGCCATCCGGGAGTTGGCCGGGACCGAGGGCTACGACCTGACCCAGTCCTACGCCTACAGCGACTCCTCCACCGACCTGCCGCTGCTGGAGGCCGTCGGCCACCCGTCCGCCGTCAACCCGGACCGCGCGCTGCGGAAGGAGGCGGCGGCCCGGGAGTGGCCGGTGCTGGTCTTCGACAAGCCGGTGGAACTGCGGCGGCGGCTCCCGGAGTTCTCCGCCCCGAGCGGCTCGGTGCTCACCGCCGTGGCGGTCGGGACGGCCGTGCTGACCGCCGGCGTGATCTGGTACCTGGCCCGGCGCCGGCGGCCGACCGCCTGACGCCCGGGCCCGGAGCCGTTCGGGAGCGGCTCCGGAACGGTTCCGGGCCCGATTCGAAGCCGGCAACTCTCCGCGTTTGGGACAAAACGGGCAATTGCCGCAGACTTCTCGTTTCGGGTTCCCCTTTCGCCCGAAACGCGATACAAAGGAAACACGGCCCGCGAGACCCGGTCAGGACCGAAGAGGTCAAACCGACAACGCAGTTCAGGCCCCACGGACCGCGCGTACACGTAGCCGAGCACCCACATGCAGCCGACCCGCTGTCGGGCCGCCGGACCAGACGAACGGGCAGGATCCCCGTCTGATCGGCACTTCCGGTGCATGCTTGGTCACCCGGCACTTGTACCAGCGGCGGCACCCGGCAGGTTCGGGTGCCGCCGCATCTCCGCGTCCGGACAAGACCGCTCCGGCGTCCGGACGAGACCGTTCGGTCAGACCATTCCGCGCTGCATCGCCTCGCAGACCGCCGTGCTCTCCCGCACGCCGAGCCGCAACGCCCGGCCGCAGTGCGCGATCCAGGCCCCCATGCCCTCCGCCGTCCCGGACAGGTAGCCGGCCAGCGCCCGCCGGTAGGCGTCCGTCCCGAGCTCGGCGAGGCCGACCTCGGCCGGGCAGATCGACTTCGGGTCGAGGCCCTCGGCGATCAGCACGATCCGCTGGGCGGCCCGCGCGATCACCCCGTTGTGGGCGCCGAACGGACGCAGCGCGAGCAGTTCCCCGTGGACCACCGACGCGACCACGAGGGCCGGCGTCCCGACGCCCTGCCCCTCCGCCCGCGCGACCAGGAGGCGCGAGAGCTGGTCGAGGCGCGCGGCGACCTCCTCGGCCGCGGGCGCGGGCGGCAGCACCGGCAGCGGGGCGTCCACCACGACCGCCTCGACGCTCTCCACCGGCTCCAGGTCGAGCGGGAACAGCTCCTCCGCCGTCTCGCCCGCACGCCGCGGACGACCCGCGGACGGGTCGGCGTCGCCGACCGCGAGCAGGTGCAGCCGGGCCAGCACCTGGAGCGGCGAGTGCCGCCAGATGCTGAGCAGCTGGCCGGCCTCGGCGGCGATCCGCAGGGCGGCGCCGACCGTACGGGCCCCGTCGTCCGCGCCGAAGTCGCTGCGGCGCCGGACCTCCTCCAGCGGCCAGTCAGCCCCGGCCAGCGCCGCGGAGGCGCGGGCCCCGCGCAGCGCGGACTCGGAGGTGACCTCGGCCGCGCGGCGGCGCATCACCCGGTGGCCGTAGAGGCGGTCGACGGCCTTGCGCACCTCGGCCACCGCGTCGGGCACCCCGGGGAGCTGGGCCAGCGGGGCGAGGGGATCTGTTCCAGTGCTCACCTACCCGAGAGTAATGAACCGGCCGCCCCTCCCGGAACAGCAACCCCGCATCACCCGTTAGAGGCAATCCTCACTTCCCGTCCGCGGGGACGCCCAAACCCCGGCTAGCATGGCCACTATCGGAGACGATAACGATTTCCAGTTACGTCCCGGCGCCAGTTGAGCTCCCAGGGCGAGGCCCGGGGGCGGAACCCCCGGAGCGAGAGCCCCCGAGCGAGAGCCGGAGTCCCCAGATGAAGATCGCCTTCGTCGGAAAGGGCGGCAGCGGCAAGACGACGCTGTCCGCGCTGTTCATCCGCCACCTGGCCGCCACGGGCCGGCCGGTGATCGCCGTCGACGCCGACATCAACCAGCACCTGGGCCCCGCCCTGGGACTGACGGACGACCAGGCCGCCGCACTGCCCTCGCTCGGCGCGCACCTGCCGGAGATCAAGGAGTACCTGCGCGGCGGCAACCCGTTGATCGGCTCGGCGGACGAGATGATCAAAACCACGCCGCCCGGTCGGGGTTCGCGCCTGCTGCGCATCGTCGAGGAGAACCCGGTCTACGCCGCCTGCGCGCGGCCGATCGCCCTGGACGAGGGCTCGGTGCGGCTGCTCGCGACCGGCGCCTTCACCGAGGAGGACCTCGGGGTGGCCTGCTACCACTCCAAGGTCGGCGCGGTCGAGCTGCTGCTCAACCACCTGGTGGACGGCCGCGACGAGTACCTCGTCACCGACATGACGGCGGGCTCCGACTCCTTCGCCTCCGGCCTGTTCACCCGCTTCGACCTGACCTTCCTGGTCGCCGAGCCGACCCGCAAGGGCGTCTCGGTCTACCGCCAGTACAAGGACTACGCCCGCGACTTCGGCGTGCACCTGCGGGTGATCGGCAACAAGGTGCAGGGCCCGGACGACCTGGCGTTCCTGCGCCGCGAGGTCGGCGACGACCTGCTCACGACCTTCGGGCACTCGGACTGGGTGCGGCGCCTGGAGCAGGGCGGCGAGCCGCCACTGAGGACCCTGGAGCCGGCCAACCGGGCCGTGCTGGAGCAGTTGCTGACCGAGGTCGACGCCGCCCACGAGCGGCGCGACGCGCGACGCTACACCGACCAGGCCGTCCTCTTCCACCTGCGGAACGCGGAGAGCTGGGCCAGCGCCAAGGTGGGCGTCGACCTCGCGACCCAGGTCGACCACGGTTTCGTGCTCGGCGAGTTCGCCCACGACGGCGGGCGGCCCGCCACGGCCGGCGCGCCCGCCTGACGAACCGGCCGGACCGAGCCGCCGCACGGCACCGGAACGGGCCGTGCCCTCCCCCAGCCCGGGGAAGGGCACGGCCCGTTCGACGTGTCCGGGGTGCCCACCAGCAGATTTGCGGCGGTTCGAACACCACCCAATGGGGTGAATCAGGGGCTTTTCCCCTTCCGCCACGGGTGACCGCGTGCAAAGCTTTCATTACCCTCGGTTTACCGAGTCTTGATGGTCCGTCCCGACGGCCCTCTGCGAGGCCTCCCGCTCCTCGCCGAGGCCCCTGGCGGGCCCCGATGGTCGAGGTCCGGCCGGTGACACCCGCACTCCCCGCCGCGCCCGCACCATCCCGCCACACCGTCGCGACCCACGACAGCCGATCCGCCCCGGAGCCCCACGACCGGACTCGCCGCCGGACCTGACTGCGTTCGTTCCCCCGGACAGACGGGAAGACAATGACCCTCGACATCTCCAGCGCCCCCATCGCCTCCGACACGACCGACCACGCGCCGCCGGGTCCGGGATCCGGCCCCCGCGTCCGGTGGATGCAGGACCTCTCGGCCTCTCTGGTGGTCTTCCTGATCGCCGTGCCGTTCTCCCTCGGCATCGCGCTCGCGACCGGGGCCCCGCTCACCGCGGGCCTCGCCGCGGCCGCCGTCGGCGGCATCGTCGTCGGGCTGCTCGGGGGCACGCCCCTCCAGGTCAGCGGACCCTCGGCCGCGCTGACCGTGATCACCGCCGGGCTGATCGCCCAGTACGGCTGGCGGGCCACCTGCGCCATCACGCTCGCGGCCGGGCTGCTCCAACTCCTCCTCGGCGCACGCCGGGTGGCCCGGACGGCGCTCGCCGTCTCGCCCGCCATCGTGCACGGCATGCTCGCCGGGGTCGGGCTCGCCATCGCGATCGCCCAGCTGCACGTCGTGCTCGGCGGCTCCCCGCAGAGCTCCGCGATCGCCAACATCCTGGCGCTGCCGGGGCAGTTGGCTGGTCCGCACCCGCCCGCCGTGCTGATCGGGTCGGTGACCGTGGCCGTCCTGCTCGGCTGGCCGCGGCTCGGCCGAATCCCGGGCCGCGCCGGCGAGTTGGGCGCGAAGCTGGCCAGGGTGCCCGGACCGCTGGCCGCCATCGCCGCCGCCACGGCGCTCGCCACCGCGACGAACCTGCCGCTCGCCCACATCGAACTCCCCTCCTGGCAACCGCACTCGTTCGTCCCCGCGCTCCCGCACGGGCCGCTCGCCGGCGTGGTCGCCGCCGTCCTCACCGTCACCGCGGTCGCGAGCGTCGAGTCGCTGCTCTCCGCCGTCGCGATCGACCGGATGTCCCGCCGCACCGGCGACCTCGACCGCGAACTGCGCGGCCAGGGCGTCGCCAACGTCGTCAGCGGCCTGGTCGGCGGACTCCCGATCGCCGGGGGCGCGGTCCGCAGCACCGCCAACGTGCGCGCGGGCGGGCAGAGCAGGTGGGCCTCGGTCCTGCACGGCGTCTGGGTGCTCGCGGCCGCCGTGGCGCTGACCGGCGGGCTGCGCCGGATCCCGCTGGCCGCACTGGGTGCGCTGGTGCTGGTCGTCGGACTGCAGATGATGAGCTTCGCGCACATCCGCAAGGTCCACCGGCACCGCGAGTTCCCGGTCTACCTCACCACCGGGCTGGGCGTCGTGGTGTTCGGCGTGCTGTGGGGCGTGACGCTCGGCGCCGCCACCGCCGTCCTGCTCGCGCTCTACCGGCTCACCCGCGCCCATGTGGACGTGCTGGCCGGCCCCGACGGCTCGGTGACGGTCCAGACGCACGGCCCGCTCACCTTCACCGCCGTGCCCCGGCTGAGCCGGGCACTGGCCGGGATCCCCACCGACGCCGACGTGACGGTGGTCCACGACGGCTCCTTCCTGGACCACGCCGCGTACGAGACGCTGCACAGCTGGCGCTCCGGGCACCAGGCCGCGGGCGGACGGGTCTCGATGGTGACGCGGCGCCAGGACGACGAGGTGCTCGACCCCGACGGGACGGTCCGCGCCGGCAGCTCCCCGGGTCCGCACCGCTGCCGGGCCTGGACGCCCTGGGTGGGCCACCACTGCATCGAGCGGCAGGAGGACCCGCACGGCCGGCTGCTCGACGGCGTCCGGGTGTTCCAGCAGCACACCGCCCCGCTGATCCGGCCCGAGCTCGCCCGGCTGGCCCGGGAGGGCCAGACGCCCTCCCAGCTCTTCCTGACCTGCGCGGACTCCCGGATGGTCACCAGCATGATCACCAACAGCGGCCCGGGAGACCTCTTCACCGTCCGCAACGTCGGGAACCTCGTGCCGGCGCCGTTCGAGCCCGGCGCGGCCGACGACTCGGTGGCCGCCGCGGTGCAGTACGCCGTCGAGGCGCTGGAGGTGCGCTCGATCACCGTCTGCGGCCACTCCGGCTGCGGGGCGATGAAGGCCCTGCTGGACGGCGTCCACGAGCGCCCGGGCACACCGACCCCGCTGACCCGCTGGCTGCGCAACGGCCGCGGCTCGCTCGACCGGCTCCGGCGGGCCCCCGCCGAGTTCGCCGACCGGCCGGTGGTGGACCTCGCCGAGCAGCTCTGCATCACCAATGTCGTCCAGCAGCTGGACCAGCTGCTGGCGAACCCGGCGGTGGAGCGCCGGGTCGAGGAGGGCACCCTGCGCCTGGTCGGGATGTACTTCGACTTCGCGACCGCCCAGGCGTACGTGCTCGACCGCGAGGCCGGCACCTTCAGCCCGGTCCAGGCTCGTCCGGCCGAGGCAGGGCCCGCCGGAGCAAGGCCCGCCGAAGCAGGGCCGGCCGAGGCGCTCGCCGGCGCGGCACCGGGCGCACCGGCGGTGTGCCCGCCCGAAGGAGTGATTGGAATCCCGGACCGGGTGTCCGCCGCCGGCAGTGAGGGGGATCCCCGTCTGGCCGCCTGAGAGCCGGGCCCGTGTCCCCGCCGAGCGGGCCGGGGCACGGGCCCACCCCCTCCGACCTCCTGCGACCTCCGCGGCTTCTGCGGTGGTGCCGCTCGACGGTCGGGCCGACCTTCCCGGTGGCCGCCGGGACGGCCGGCCCGGCGGCCACCGCGGGGGTCCGCAGGCCGCCCCTCCACGACGACGTCCGTTCGACTCTCGGTCAAAGGTCTACACCAATTCCCGGGTGCCTCTTGTCAAGTGGGCTCTTCGCCTGGTGAGCTGTGCGCTGGGACACACGGGACAATCCCCACGCACGGGATCGTCCCAGATCATGACTCGATGAGGAGTGCGTGTTGAGCAACGAGAGCCTGGCCAACCTGCTCAAGGAGGAGCGTCGTTTCGCTCCCCCGGCAGAGCTCGCCGCAGCGGCCAACGTCACCGCGGCCG
>NZ_JBHWGV010000079.1:0-11477 GCF_042732955.1 Kitasatospora sp. NPDC059747
GGCGAAGACCGCCCCGCACCCGCTCCCACCCCGCTACACTCCCCACTCCCAGGCCGTTGACCAGCGGGAATGGAGAAGTCCTGCTGGAGTACTAGCCCCCGATCGCCGACATCGGCCGGTCGGGCTGGTGGAACTCCGGGTCGTCGATCCCCGCGCCCGCCTTCTTCCCCCACATCGCCGCCCGCCACAGGGCGCCGATCTCGGCGTCGTCGGCGCCCGTGCGCAGGGCGGTGCGCAGGTCCGTCTCCCCGGTCGCGAAGAGGCAGTTGCGCACCTGGCCGTCGGCGGTGAGCCGGGTGCGGTCGCAGGCGCGGCAGAAGGGGCGCGTGACGGAGGCGATCACGCCGACCCGGGCCGGGCCGCCGTCGACCAGCCAGCGTTCGGCCGGCGCGGCGCCCCGGCGTGCGGAGGGCTCCGGGGCGAGCGCGAAGCGCGCGGCGAGCCGGTCGAGGATCTCCTCGGCGGTGATCATCGACGTGCGGTCCCAGCCGTGCTGGGCGTCCAGCGGCATCTGCTCGATGAACCGCAGCTCGTAGCCGCGCTCCAGGCACCAGGCGAGCAGGTCGGGCGCCTCGTGGTCGTTGACCCCGCGCATCAGCACCGCGTTCAGCTTCACCGGGGTCAGCCCGGCGGCCTCGGCGGCGGCCAGCCCGTCCAGGACGTCCTGGTGGCGCTTGCGGCGGGTGAGCGTGAAGAACACCTCGGGGTCGAGGGTGTCCAGGGAGACGTTGACGCGGTCGAGCCCGGCCTCGCGCAGCGCCGTCGCGGTGCGGGCCAGGCCTATCCCGTTGGTCGTGAGCGAGATCTCCGGGCGCGGCTCCAGTTCGCCGCACGCGGCGACGATCGCGACGAGCCCGGGGCGCAGCAGCGGCTCGCCGCCGGTGAAGCGCACCTCCCGCACGCCGAGGTCGCGCACCGCGATCGTGACCAGCCGGACGATCTCCTCGTCGGTGAGCAGGTCGGGCTTGCCGAGCCACTGCAGCCCCTCCTCGGGCATGCAGTACGTGCAGCGCAGGTTGCACCGGTCGGTGAGGGAGACGCGCAGGTCGACGGCCTGTCGTCCGAACGTGTCGAGTAGCACGGCGGTCCCTTCACCAGTAATGCGGCCGGCCCGGCCCACCGTCGCGGCGGGGCCGGGCCAGCATAGTCATCGCGCGGTGATCAGTGGGCGCCCAGTCCGGTCAGCGAGCGGACCTCCAGTTCAGCGTACTTCGCCGGGTCGGGGCTTTCCTTGGACAGCAGGGTGCCGATCCAGCCGGCCAGGAAGCCGATCGGGATGGAGACCAGGCCGGGGTTCTCCAGCGGGAACCAGTGGAAGTCCGAGTCCGGGAAGAGCGAGGTCTTCGCGCCGGAGACCACCGGCGAGAAGATCACCAGCAGCACCGAGCTGATCAGGCCCGCGTAGACGGAGGCGACGGCGCCGGCCGTGGTGAAGCGCTTCCAGAACAGCGAGTAGAGCAGCGTCGGCAGGTTCGCCGAGGCGGCCACCGCGAAGGCCAGGGCGACCAGGGCCGCGGTGTTGAGCTTGCCGGCGAAGAGGCTGAGCACGATGGCCACCGCGCCGATCGCGACGGCGGCCCACTTCGCCGAGAGCACCTCCTCCTTCTCGGTGGCCCGGCCGCGCCGGATCACGTTGGCGTAGAGGTCGTGCGCGAAGGAGGCCGAGGAGGCCAGGGTGAGGCCGGCGACGACGGCGAGGATGGTGGCGAAGGCGACCGCGGAGATCACCGCGAGCAGGATCGCGCCCCCGGTGGAGCCCGCGCCGCCGCCGAGCGACTCGGCCAGCTGCGGCGCCGCGGTGTTGCCCGCCGCGTTGGCCGCCTTGATCGCCTTGGGCCCGACGAGCGCCGCCGCGCCGAAGCCGAGCGCCAGCGTCATCAGGTAGAAGACGCCGATGATGCCGATCGCCCAGAGCACCGACTTCCGCGCCGCCTTGGCGGTGGGCACGGTGTAGAAGCGGACGAGGATGTGCGGCAGGCCGGCGGTGCCGAGCACCAGCGCGATCCCGAGGCTGATGAAGTCGAGCTTGGTGGTGCCGCTGACGCCGTACTTCAGCCCGGGTTCGAGGAAGGCCGCGCCCTTGCCGCTCGCGCTGGCGGCGGCGCCGAGCAGCTCGGACGGGTTGAAGTGGTACTTGGCGAGCACCAGGACGGTCATCAGCGCGGTACCGGCGATCAGCAGCACGGCCTTGACGATCTGCACCCAGGTGGTGCCCTTCATGCCCCCTATCACGACGTAGACGACCATCAGCGCGCCGACCGCGACGATGGTCCAGCGCTTGGCGCCCTCCCCGCTGACGCCGAGCAGCAGGGCGACCAGCGTCCCGGCGCCGACCATCTGGGCGAGCAGGTAGAAGATCGACACGATGATCGTGGAGACGCCCGCGGCGGTGCGCACCGGGCGCTGCTTCATCCGGAACGCGAGCACGTCCGCCATGGTGTAGCGGCCGGCGTTGCGCAGCGGCTCGGCGATCAGGAGCAGGGCGACCAGCCAGGCCACCAGGAACCCGATCGAGTACAGGAAGCCGTCGTACCCGGAGAGGGCGATGGCGCCGGCGATGCCGAGGAAGGACGCGGCGGACATGTAGTCGCCGGAGATGGCCAGGCCGTTCTGGAAGCCGGTGAAGCCCCGGCCGCCGGCGTAGAAGTCGGCGGCGTCCTTGGTCTGCCGGCCGGCCCAGACGGTGATGCCGAGCGTGAGCAGCACGAAGAACCCGAACAGGGTCATCGTGAGTCCGCGGTGCTCGGTGGCGGAGCTGGCGAGCAGGATCATTCGGCGGACTCCCGGGGAGCATGGACGACGGCGCCGTGGGCCTCGCGGATCGCGGCGGCGGGCGGGTCGATCCGCCGGTCCGCGTACCGGGCGTACCACGCCGCGATGGCGAAGGTGGTGACGAACTGCAGCAGCCCCAGCACCAGTGCGACGTTGATGTGCCCGACGACCTTGGTGCCCATCAGACCGGGCGCGTAGCTGGAGAGCAGGATGTAGAGCAGGTACCACAGCACGAAGCCGATGGTGACCGGGAAGGCGAAGTTCCGGAAGGAACTCCGCAGGGCCCGGAACTCCTGGCTCTCGTCGATGAGTTGGACATCCGTAGGGGCAGTGGTGATCGGCGGCGATTCCACGCTGTACTCCTCACTCCTTCGGCGTAGCGGTCGCACAAGGCGGACGGTCGGACGTGAGGGGCGTCACAATCCGTATGCGCGCCGCGCAATGCTAGGAGCGTCGTGCCCGCCCCGGAAGGGGTTGACTGCGATCGGCCGCCTGTTCACCCCCTCGCACTATCCAATTGGCCGAAAACCACCACTGGCGTCACTTCGGGACCGCCTCGCCCCACGACTGAGGGGCGCCACCGTCCAACGGTGGCGCCCCTCGTGACGATCTCTCGGGTTCGAGCGGGACCGTCAGAAGGCGATCCGGACCTTCAGGGCCGAGCGGTCGTCCATCGCCCGGTAACCGTCCGGGACCTCCGCCAGTCCGACCGTCCGGTCGAACACCAGGCCCGGCTCGATGGCGCCCGAGAGGACGTCGGGCAGCAGCTCGGGGATGTAGGCGCGGGCCGGCGCCACCCCGCCGCTCAGCGAAACGTTGCGACCGAACATCTGGCCGATATCGACGCCGGCGCTCCCGCCGTGCGGCACCCCGACGTAGCCCACCGCGCCGCCGTCGCGGGTGATCGAGACGGCCGTGCGCATCGACTCCTCGGTGCCGACGGCCTCCAGCACCGCGTGCGCGCCCAGTCCGCCGGTCAGCTCCTTCACGGCTTCCACGGCCGCGTCGCCGCGCTCGGCCACCACGTCCGTCGCGCCGAAGCGCCGGGCGAGGTCCGTGCGGGCGGGGTGCCGGCCGAGCGCGATGATCCGGCCCGCGCCGAGCCGGTGCGCCGCCAGCACTCCGCACAGGCCCACCGCGCCGTCGCCGACCACGGCGACCGTCGCACCCGGACGCACCCGCGCCGAGACGGCCGCGTGGTGTCCGGTGGACATCACGTCCGACAGTGCGAGCAGGCCGGGCAGCAGCTTCTCGTCGCCGGCCGCCTCCTTCGGCAGCCCGACCAGCGTCCCGTCTGCGAACGGCACCCGGACCGCCTCGCCCTGGCCGCCGTCCGAGCCCACCTGGCCCCAGAAGCCGCCGTGCGGGCAGGAGGTCTGGAGGCCTTCGAGACAGAACTCACAGGTGCCGTCCGACCAGACGAACGGCGCCACGACGAGGTCGCCCTTCGCGAAGCCGCGCACCTCGGCGCCGGCCTCCTCGACGACGCCCAGGAACTCGTGGCCGATCCGCTGCCCGGCCACGCGCTGCGCGACCCCGCGGTAGGCCCAGAGGTCGCTGCCGCAGATGCAGGCGTTCAGGACCCGGACCACGGCGTCCGTCGGCTGCCGGAGCACCGGGTCGGGGACCTCTTCGATCCGGATGTCGTTGGGGCCGTGAATGACGGTGGCGCGCATGGATTTTCGTCCTTGTCTACGGGGTCGGCCGCATGTACGACGCCTATGCGGAACACTCTATTCCGACCGCCCCACCTGAACATTTCGGCCGGACGCCACCCGATCGGCGCTTATCCTGTTGGACCATGCAACCGATCCAGCCCGAGACGCACGGCGTGCACCTCCCGGCCCAGCGCACCGCCACCCTCGACGGGGGCTTCGCCGTGGTGGACGTCGAGACCACCGGCCTCGGCCGCTCGGACCGCGTCATCTCCGCGGGCGTCTACCAGCTGGACCCGGACGGCGAGATCACCGACCACTGGTACACCCTGGTCAACCCCGAGCGGGACCCGGGCCCGGTCTGGATCCACGGCCTCACCGCCCAGCTGCTCTCCGGCGCCCCGACCTTCCCGGAGATCGCCGACGAGTTCGCCACCCGCCTCGCGGACCGCGTCCTGGTCGCCCACAACGCGCTCTTCGACTGGAACATGATCTCCCGCGAGTTCTCCCGGGCCGGCCGCCGCGCCCCGGTCGACCAGCGGATCTGCACCATGGTCCTCTCCCGCGACCTGCGCCTGCCGCTGCCCAACGGCAAGCTCTCCTCGCTCGCCGCGCACTTCGGCGTCCAGCAGCGCCAGGCCCACAACGCCCTGGACGACGCCCGCGTGCTCGCCGAGGCGTTCCGCCCCAGCCTGCACCTGGCGCGCCTGGGCGGCGTCCCGCTGCCCCTGCAGACCTGCGTCGCGGTCACCGACCTCGGCGAGGACGAGCCCGCCGCCTCCGGCCGCAGCGGCTGGACCGGCGCCGCCTACCGCCAGGCCAAGAAGCGCCCGCCGTGCCCGTACCCGAACCCGGGGCGCTGGGAGGACGGCAAGCCGCTGGTCCAGGGCATGCGGGTGGCGTTCACCGGCGACACCGCCACCGACCGCGAGCTGCTGGAGGACCGCGCCGCCGAGGCCGGCCTGCACATCGCCGGCTCGGTGAGCCGGCTCACCAGCCTCCTCGTCACCAACGAGCCGAACAGTTGGAGCGGCAAGGCGCGCAAGGCCCGCGAGGTGGGCACCCCGGTCGTCGGCGAGGACGCCTTCCTCCAGCTGCTGCGCGAGGTCGCCCCGCACCCCGGTGCGTGAGGCGCCTGTGAGGTCGGCGTACGGTTCCCATGTGTACCGTTTTCTGCTGACCCGGCAATGGCTGATCACCCTGCTGATCGCGCTGCTGCTGATCCCCACGACGATCAAGCTGGGTTTCTGGCAGCTGCACCGTCACGAGGCTCGGGTGGCCCGCAACGAGCTGATCGCCAAGGCGCTCACCGCCCAGCCGGAGCCGTTCGACAGCCTGTCGCCGACCGCGGGCTTCGCGGTCCCCTCGGACCTCACCTGGCGCGCGGTGACGGCCGCCGGCCAGTACGACCCGGCGCACGAGTTCGTGGTCCGCAAGCGGACCGACTCCAACGGGACCATCGGCTACTTCGTCGTGACCCCGCTGAAGCTGTCGGACGGCAAGGGCACCGTCCTGGTCAACCGCGGCTGGGTCGCCTCCGGTGACACCGCCACCGAGTACCCGCCCGTCCCGGCGGCCCCGAGCGGCGAGGTCACCGTCACCGGCCGGATGCGCGCCGACGAGACGGTCAAGGGCAGCGGCGGTTTCGTCAAGGACCGGGCCGGCCTGCCCGACCGCCAGTTCAACCTGATCAACACCGAGCAGCAGGCCAAGGAGACCGGCGTCCCCCTGCTCGGCGGCTACCTGGAGCTCACCGGCACCACCCCGGCCCCGGCCGCCCAGCCCGCGCTGATCCCCGACCCCGACCACTCCGACATCGGCCCGCACATGGCCTACGCGATCCAGTGGTGGCTGTTCACCTCGATGATCCCGGTCGGCGTGTGGATCCTGATCCGCCGCGAGGCCAAGGACCGCGCCGGGCAGCAGGCCGAACCCGAGGCCGCCGCGGAGACCGTCCCCGCCTGAGACCGTCCCCGCCCGAGGTCGGGCGCGCTTGAGGTCGGGCGCGCTTGAGGTCGGCCGCGCCACGCCGGACGCCCCCGACCCGGCAAGATGTCCCCCATGGATCTCGGACTGAAGGACAAGGCGTACGTCGTCACCGGTGCCACCCGCGGCCTCGGCTTCGCCACCGCCCGTGAACTCGCCGCCGACGGCGCCCACGTGCTGGTGACCGGCCGGACCGAGGAGGCCGTGGACGCGGCCGTCGCCGAACTCGCCGGTCTCCCCGGCACCGTCCACGGCGTGACCGCCGACAACGCCGACCCGCGGACCGCCGAACGGCTCGTCGCCGAGGCGAGCGCCGCCTTCGGCCGCCTGGACGGCGTCCTGATCAGCGTCGGCGGCCCCCAGGCCGGCCCGGTCGGGACGACCCCGGAAGAGGCCTGGCGCGACGCCTTCGAGTCGGTCTTCCTCGGCGCCCTGCGCATCGCCCGCACCGCCGCCGCGACCCTCGGCGAGGGCGGCGTGATCGGCTTCGTGCTCTCGGCGTCCGTCCGCCAGCCGATCGCGGGCCTCGGCATCTCCAACGGCCTGCGCCCCGGCCTCGCGATGGCCGCCAAGTCGCTCGCCGACGAGCTCGGCCCGCGCGGCATCCGGGTGGTCGGCCTGCTCCCGGCCCGGATCGACACCGACCGGGTCCGCGAGCTCGACGCCCTCGGCGGTGACCCGGACGGCGCCCGCGCCCACCACAGCGCCGCCATCCCGCTCGGCCGCTACGGCACCCCGGAGGAGTTCGGCCGGGTCGCCGCGTTCCTGCTCTCCCCCGCCGCGTCCTACCTGACCGGCGTGATGGTCCCGGTGGACGGCGGAGCCCTGCGCACCCTCTGAGCCCCCGGCCCGTCACTCCACCCGCGGAGGCCTCCGCCGCTGCCGCCGCCGACGGCGCCGCGGACCGGCGGGGGCCTCCTGGAGCACCCGGATCCGCAGGTCGGCGGGCAGCTCCGGCACCCCGAGGCTCCCGAGGGCGTCGGCCCGCGGTCCCGTCTCGAAATGCTCCACCAGCGCGGCCGGGTCCCCGCCGGGGGTGAGCCGGACGGCCCCCCGCAGCCGCGGGTGCCCGGGCGCGCGCACCAGGCGCACGTCCACGCGCTCGACCTCGGGCAGCACGACGGCCCCCGACTCCAGCGCCTCCTCCAGCGCCCGCGCGCTCACCCGCATCCTGAGCCCGGCCACCCCGGGCGTCGGCACCGCGATGCTGGAGAGCCCGGTGCGCCGCAGCTGCGCCACGAGCCACCACACCATGGCCAGGACCAGCACCGACAGCCCGCCGATGACGGTCGGCCACCACCAGGAGCCCGCCACCCACCGGGTGCGCGACCTCGCGCTCACCACGGGCTGGTGGGGCGAGGTCAGCGGCCACCAGTCGGGCGGGTGCACCCCGAGCCGCCCGTACAGGTCGAGCCCGCCGGCCAGCACCAGCACCCCGGCCACCACGAGCGTCGCCCCGACCAGTCCGATCAGCACCCGGTTGACGGTCCCCCGGCTCATCCCGCCGCCCCGCCCACGCCGCCCGCGCTCCCCGCCGCCTCCGTCTCCGCCTCCCCGGCCCCCTCCCGCGGCACCGTCCGGACGTCCAGCCGCAACGGCCGCGCCAGCGTCACCCGCGCGAGCTCGTCCCGCAGCTGCCGCTGCAGCGACGCCGGGTCGGACGGCCCGTACAGGTGCACCCGGACCCTCCGCCGCCCGATCTGGATCCGGACCCGCTCGACGTCCGGGAGCCCGGCCGCCCGGTCGGTCAGCAGGTGCCCGATCCCGGACCGGTTGATCACCGCGCTGGTGCCCCCGTGCGGACGCAGCGCCAGCCACCGGCGCAGCCCCGGCGCGAACGCCAGCCAGAGCAGCAGCGCCCCCAGCCCGGTGGCCGCCCCCGCCCCGACCAGGACCCACAGGTCGTCGAGGTGACGGGTCGCGAGCTCGTCCGCGATCTCCGCCCGCCACCGCCGGACGGAGTGTCCGGTCCGCACCGACACCACGTCATAGAGCAGCGCGCCCGCGATCACCAGCACGCCCGCCGCCACCAGCACCGCCTCGGGCGTCCGCGCCGCCCGCGGCCGCCGTACCTTCCCCTCGCCCGCCCCCGCCCCCGCCTCCCCCTCCTCCGGCGCCGTCACGACCGCCCTCCCGTCACCAGCCGCTCCACGACCACGACCACCTCCGACACCCGCGTCCCCGTCAGCCCCTTGACCCGTGTCCCGACGCGGTCCCGCACGGCCCGGGCGAGCCCGGCCAGATCGGCGGGGAACGGCAGCTCGACCTCCACCCGGACCCGGACGGTGCTGCCGGGGACGGACACCGACACCACGGGCAGCGCACCCCTGACCGACCGTCCGGCCCACGCCTCCGCCAGGGCCTCCGTGGCCGCGCGGGCCGCGATGCGCGCGTACGCGCGGTCGGAGATCCGGATCCGGCCGCGCGTCGCCGCCGGGGCGGCCGGGCCCGCCATCAGCGGCGCCGGTCGCGGCCGCGGAGCAGGTCGCCCAGGTCCCCGAGTTCGATGTCGCCCTCCAGCAGCCGCCCGGCCACGAAGCCGACCAGCCCCAGCGCCGCCACCAGCAGGAAGGCCGCGAACCCGCCGAAGTACCCGGCGAAGCCGAGCGCCATGCCCACCACAAGGCCGACCACGGCCAGGTTCATCCGCTACTCCCTCGTCCTGCGCCCGGGATCCCGCGCGCCCGGGCCGTCACTTGAGCTTGGGCCGCTGCCCGGACGGCACCATCTGCTCCTCTTCCTCCTCGAACTCCGGCTCGTCCGGGAGGTGCACGTCGTTGACCGCGATGTTGACCTCGACGACCTCAAGGCCGGTCATCCGCTCGACCGCGTTGATGATGTTCTCCCGCACCTGGCGGGCGAGTTCGGGGATGACGACGCCGTA
Source organism: Kitasatospora sp. NPDC059747 (assembly GCF_042732955.1). NCBI lineage: Bacteria > Bacillati > Actinomycetota > Actinomycetes > Kitasatosporales > Streptomycetaceae > Kitasatospora > Kitasatospora sp. NPDC059747. Next base: position 9,298 of record NZ_JBHWGV010000079.1, read on the forward strand.
CTCGACGACCAGCGCGATGTCGATCGCGGTCTGCTTCTCGCCGACCTCGGCCTTGATGCCGCGTCCGACGCTGGACCTGCCGCCGGGCACCCGGTCCCGCATGGCGCCGAACGTCCGGGCGAGCCCGGAGCCGAGGGCGTGGATGCCGGAGACCTCGCGGGCCGCCATGCCGGCGATCTTCTCGACCACTCCGACGGCCAGCGCCGTCCGGCCGCGCTCGCCGACCGGCTTGGGCGCGGCGGCGGCGGACCCGCCGGTCGAACCGGGCGCGCCGGAGGAACCGGACGGGCCCGAGGCGTGGGAAGGAGCAGAGGCGTGGGAAGGAGCGGAGGCCGGGGCGTTGGCGGGGTTCTTGTGCATGCTCGCGGGCGTCGGAGTGTCAGGCATGGGGCGGGTCTCCCGTCGTACGGCTCCAGCTATATCGCAGATCCCCACAACTCTGGCATTTCGCCACGTTTCGCGCCCGCCGAGCGACGCTCCGGCAACCCCGCGGGAACCCCCGGGAACGACGGAGGCCCGGCTCCGGGGAGCACCCCCCGGACCGGGCCCACCGAGCGGGAACGGACGTCAGTCGCCGATGCCCGCCAGGTCCCGCAGACGACGGGCCTGTGCGAGCCGTTCGGCGGAACGCTGCTCGTCGAACGACCGGCCCGAGGCCCCCTGCAGCAGGGCCTTCGTCTCGATCGCGGCGTTGCGCGGCGCGGCCAGCAGCGCGGCGGCCAGGTCGCGCGCGGCGCCGTCGAGCTCCGCGCCCGGGACGGCGATGTTGGCCAGGCCGATCGCGACGGACTCCTGCGCACCCACCCAGCGGCCGGTCACGCAGATCTCCAGCGCCCGCGCGTAGCCCACGAGTTCGGTGAGCGGCTTGGTGCCGGCGAGGTCGGGGACGAGCCCGAGCGACGTCTCCTTCATGGAGAACTGGACGTCCTCCGCGACGACCCGCAGGTCGCAGCCGAGCGCGAGCTGGAACCCGGCGCCGACGGCGTGCCCCTGGACGGCCGCGATCGAGATCAGGTCGGGCCGGCGCCACCAGGTGAAGGCCTCCTGGTAGGTGGCGATGGTGTCGTCGAGCTCCTTCTCCTCGGCGGCCGCGAGCTGGAGGAAGCTGGGCTCGCCGGGGATGCCCTCGGGGGTGAACATGGCCCGGTCGAGGCCGGCGGAGAAGGAGACGCCCTCCGCGCGGAGCAGCACGACGCGGACGGTGCCGGGCAGATCACGGCCGGCGGCGGCGAGGGCGCGCCACAGGGCGGGCGACTGGGCGTTGCGCCGCTTGGGCTGACACAGGGTGACGACGGCGAGGTCGCCGTCGATCTCCAGGCGGACGCCGTCCTGCTCCCCGCTCGGGGTCTGCGGGTCGGTGGCGGGGGCGGTCATGCGGAGACCTCCGGTGGCGAGGGACTTGGCTACCGGAGAGTAACAAACCCGGGCGCGCAGCGGCAGACCCAGCCGCCCGGGAGTACGGGGGAATTCGTCGAAAAGGAAATGCGGGCATGACGATCGGCGGCCGGTCCACTCGATCCGAGGGTGGACGAATCAGCTGGTCGACTCACGATCAGCCCACGATCGTCGGACAATTAGCGACGATCGCCACTCGTCTCCCCGGTCGGCGCCCTGCCGCCGCGTCATCCAGCCATGAGCCGACGGGCCGTCAGGAACCGGCCCCGGCAGTCGCCTTGTTCTTGCCCCGCGTGGCACCGCCGCGGCCCCGGAGGATCACTCCGGATTCGCTCAGCATCCGGTGCACGAAGCCGTACGAGCGACCGGTCTCCTCCGCGAGAGCGCGAATGCTCGCCCCGGAGTCGTACTTCTTCTTGAGATCGGCCGCGAGCTTCTCACGCGCGGCACCGGTCACCCGGCTGCCCTTTTTCAGAGTCTCGGCCACCCGTGCCTCCTCGTAGCGTTGCTCGGTCAGATTCCCATGATCACCCATCCACCGCGTCCTGGCCACCCATTCGACAAGGTCGATGTCGGGAATGCGCCGTCCTTCGGTGGTGATCCGAGCGCACCAGGGCGCTCACGCAGAGTGCACGCCCCCGGGCGAATTGCGCCGGGTGCCGGAAAATAGCTGATCAGCAGCGTGGGGGGCGCCCCCCCACTCGGGGGGCGGCGCCGCGGGTCGGATAAAAGTATAAAGGGCCGAGGAGTATTATCGGCGACCGCGCTCGCGAAGATGATTTTTT